>CALWMW010000154.1 GCA_944382085.1 uncultured Lachnospiraceae bacterium
GGGGAGAGCGGAAAGTATGGAAGCGTTGCAGACCGCTTAGGAGGAACAGCTTTCCGGCTATGACGGAGAATGGTCGGTCTATGTGAAGAACCTGTCCTCCGGGGAGAGCCTGCTGATTCACGATCAGCCTATGAAATCCGCCAGCGTGATGAAGCTGTTTATCATGGGAACCGTATACAAGGCTTTTGAAAGCGGAGAGCTGGAGCGCACGGACGAGGTGATGGCTCTGATGAACGACATGATCTCCTACAGCGACAACGCCGCTTCCAACGATCTTTTGTACCGCCTGGGAGAATCCAGCTACGAAGCCGGAATCGCCAAAGTCAATGAATTTATCGACGAGTACGGCTTCAGCGATATGACGGTGGAATACAATGGTTTCAACGACCCGGCCACCAACACGGGGACCGGGAATTATAACCAGGTGACGGCGGAGGACTGCGGAAAGCTTCTGGAAGACATTTACCGGAGAAAGTGGGTAAGCCGGGAGGTGAGCCTGGAGATTGAGGAAATGATGCTGAACCAGAACACCCGGTACAAGATTCCGGCGGGACTGCCGGAAGGGGTTCTCTGCGGCAATAAAACAGGAGAGATGGACAGTACCCAGAATGACGCGGCCATCGTTTATTCAGACGCCTGCGATTATATTCTGGTGGTGCTTTCCAGCGACTGGAGCAGTTCGGACCAGGCGATATCCAGGATCGCGGACCTCTCTTCGGAAGTCTATTCATTTTTTAACGCGGAGTAGGACTTCGCGGGTCTGAGAGGAGGAAAACCATGTTCCGGATGTGGGGCAAGATCTGGAAAGACAGCCGGATGCTCAGGGATACCGTGGTGGAGGAAGAGAGCGACGACACCAGGACCCATAAGATATTCCGCGCCCTGGAGGAGATCTGCTACGAGTTCGATCTGGGGAAACCCATCTGGCTGGATTCCACGATCCAGGAATTTAAGCGGCACAGCAAAGCCAGATTTTATCAGGACAGCTTTATCGAAGAGGTGCCCTTCGATTACCTGGAAATTCAGGTGCTGGAGGAATAAAGAAAGCCACCGACCGTTCCTGCCAAAGCAGGAGGGGGCGGTGGCTTTTTCGGAGGCAGATAAGAACCCCTGAAATGAGGAGTGCCCCCGGTGTTCTGGTACACCGGAGGCTATTATGAAAAAATTTATCAATATGTGTAATGAAGCCATTACAGCATAGAGCCGAGAAAACATCTCTCAAGAACTGTTTTTACTATAGCAATCAGATATGAACAAACCATGAACAAATTATGAAATTATAGTAAAATTGCAAAAAAGATAAAATAAAACGAAATCATACCTATACAAAATGCACATAAAAAAGAGGACTCAGAGGAAAGGAAGAGAAGAAATATCCGGTTTTCTTTCCCGGCTATTTGTAGTAAAATAGAAGCACACGGAAAAATTGTCATGAAAAAGAAAGGAGCGTATGCGATGAGTACACCGACACCCCATATATCAGCGAAACCTGGAGATTTTGCAAAGACAGTTCTGATGCCGGGAGATCCCCTGCGGGCCAAGTATGTGGCGGAGAATTTTCTGGAGAATGCCGTGCTGGTAAATCAGGTAAGAGGCATAAACGGATACACGGGAACCTACCAGGGAAAAAGAGTTTCCGTAATGGCCAGCGGCATGGGTATGCCCTCCATGGGAATTTATTCTTATGAATTGTTCCAGTTTTATGACGTAGACAACATCATCCGCATCGGGACGGCGGGAGCCCTCCGGGCGGATCTTAGAATCCGGGACGTGGTTCTGGGCATGGGCGCCTGCACCAATTCCAGTTACGCGGCCCAGTACCAGCTTCCGGGCACCTACGCGCCCATTGCTTCCTTTGAGCTTCTGGAGAAGGCGGTTGCCCAGGTAAAGAAGATGAGCGGCGTAGGATACAAAGTAGGAAATCTTCTTTCCTCAGATACCTTCTACAGCGACAGTAATCTGGACGGAAACTGGCAGAAGATGGGCGTGCTGGCCGTGGAGATGGAAGCGGCGGCCCTCTACATGAACGCGGCCCGCACCGGGAAAAACGCTCTGGCGATCTGCACCATTTCGGACAGCATGATCACCGGGGAGGCTACGACCGCGGAAGAACGCCAGAACAGCTTCAACGATATGGTGAAGATCGCCCTGGAGATCGCGTGAGGAGGGACGGCATGAGTGTGAAACGCGTCTTTTTGATTGTCCTTGACAGCTATGGGATTGGCGGCGCGCCGGACGCGGCCCGCTTTGGGGACGAAGGAGCCGACACCCTGGCAACGATTGTAAAATCCCCGGAATACCATACGCCTTATATGGCGTCTATGGGACTTTTTAATATCGAAGGCGTTTCCTGCAAGGAGGGCTGCGCCGCGCCCACGGGCGCTTTCGGACGCATGCGGGAGGCCTCCATGGGAAAGGACACCACCATTGGCCACTGGGAGATCGCGGGAGTCGTATCGCCCAATCCCATGCCGGTCTACCCTCAGGGGTTTCCGGAGGAAGTACTGGCGCCCTTCCGGGAGAAGACGGGAAGGGGCGTGCTGTGCAACCTGCCGTATTCCGGGACGGAAGCCATCCGGGATTATGGAGAGGAGCACGTGCGGACGGGGGATCTTATTGTCTATACGTCCGCGGACAGCGTTTTTCAGATTGCCGCCCATGAGAAGGTGGTTCCTCTGGAAGAGCTGTACGAGGACTGCCGGATCGCCCGGAAGCTTCTCACCGGAAAGCACGCGGTGGGACGGGTGATCGCCCGGCCTTTTGACGGCGAAGCCCCCAATTTTGTCCGGACCCGGAACCGGCATGATTTTTCCCTCCTTCCTCCGAAACGCACTATGCTGGTAAGCCTGCAGGAGCATGGTTTCGATACGTACGGCGTGGGGAAGATTTTCGATATTTTCGCCGGACAGGGAATCGCCCATACCGCCTCGATTCAGGGAAACGAGGACGGCATGGAGAAAACGCTAAAGCTGATGGAGGAAGATTTTACCGGACTTTGCTTTGTGAATCTGGTAGATTTTGATATGCTGTACGGACACCGGAACGACGCGGCGGGATACGCCAGGGCGGCTTCTGTTTTTGACCGGCAGCTGGGACAGATGATGGAGAAGCTGGGAGAGGAGGATGTGATCCTGATCACGGCGGACCACGGATGCGATCCCGGCTATCCCGGCACGGACCATACCAGGGAATGCACCCCCCTGCTTCTTTACGGGGCGCCGATAAAACCCGGCGTTTCTCTGGGAACGAGAGAAAGCTTCGCGGATATCGCGGCCACGGTTCTGGAGATGTTCAAAATTCCGGAACGACTGGACGGAACGAGCTTCTGGAAGCTGGTAAGCCGGGAAGAGGCATGACAGACAGAGGGGAGGGTTTCCATGGCAGAAGTAAAGGAATTGATCCGCCTCGCCTATGAGGCGCAGAAGAAGGCGTATGTCCCGTATTCCGGTTTCCGGACCGGAGCGGCCCTGGAGGCGGCGGACGGCAGGATTTTTACCGGATGCAACATAGAAAACGCGGCCTATACGCCTACGAACTGCGCGGAGCGGACAGCTTTTTTTAAGGCCGTCTCCGAAGGAGCCGTTTCTTTTTCCCGCATCGCGATTGTGGGGAACTATCCGGGGGAGAAGGGAGATTACTGCGCGCCCTGCGGAGTCTGCCGCCAGGTGATGCGGGAGTTCTGCGACCCGGAGCAGTTTCAGGTGATTCTGGCCAGAGGGGCGGAGGATTACAGAAGCTTCCTCCTGAAGGAACTCCTGCCGGAGAGTTTTGGGCCGGCGAATCTGAAAAAAGAAGAGGGGTGACGCCATGCGGATGTATGATGTGATCATGAAAAAAAGAGAAGGGAAAACGCTGACGCCGGAGGAAATCCGGTTCGTGATCCGGGGCTACACAGAGGGGAGCATCCCGGACTATCAGATGTCCGCGTTTCTCATGGCGGTTTTCTTTCAGGGCATGACGGACGAAGAGACGGCGGTGATGACGCTGGAAATGGCGCACTCCGGAGAGACTGCCGATCTGTCCGGCATCCAGGGGATGAAAGTGGACAAGCACTCTACCGGAGGAGTGGGAGACAAGACCACGCTGATCGTAGCGCCCATCGCGGCTGCCTGCGGCTGCAAGGTGGCGAAAATGTCCGGCCGGGGGCTTGGACACACCGGAGGCACCGTAGACAAAATGGAAGCGATTCCCGGAATGAGGACCAGCCTCTCCCAGGAAACGTTTGTGGAGATCGTAAACCGGGTGGGAATTTCCGTTACCGGACAGTCCGGCAATCTGGCACCGGCGGACAAAAAGATCTACGCCCTCCGGGATGTGACCGCCACGGTAGAGAGCATACCGCTGATCGCCTCCTCCATTATGAGCAAGAAGCTGGCGGCGGGAAGCAGCTGCATCCTTCTGGACGTGAAGCTGGGGAACGGCGCTTTTATGAAGACGAAGGAGGACGCTCTCAAGCTGGCGAAGAAGATGGTGGCCATCGGAGAACAGAACGGCAGAAGGACGGCGGCCCTCATTACCAATATGGACTATCCTCTGGGCTGGAAGATCGGAAACGCCCTGGAAGTGCAGGAAGCGGTGGAAACGCTGCGAGGAAAGGGGCCGGAGGACCTGACCCAGGTCAGCCTTGCCCTGGCGGAAAACATGCTGTATCTGGTCGGCAAAGGGACGATGGCGGAATGCCGGGCCATGGCGGAGCGGGCCATAGAGTCCGGCGCGGCGCTGAAACGGCTGGGTGATATGGTGGAAGCTCAGGGAGGAGACCCGGATTATATTTTCCACCCGGAACGGTTCGGGGAAGACTGCGTGAAAGCGGAGATTCTCTCGGATCAGGAAGGGTATCTGTACCGGATGGACACCGAGGGAATCGGAACGGCCGCCATGCTTTTGGGCGCCGGACGGGAGAAAAAGGAAGATTCCATCGATCC
>CALWMW010000155.1 GCA_944382085.1 uncultured Lachnospiraceae bacterium
CCGTGATTGAAGTGCCGGAAGAGTTCTATTATCTCCCGGCGGTGACCCAGGACGACCACGATATGAATATCCTCAAGGATATTTACAATTCCTACTGCAAGGCGGATATTACTCTGACGTTCGGGGAAGTTACGGAGCATCTGGACTGGGAGACCCTTCAGGACTGGCTGATCATCGACGGGGCGGAGTCCAGCATCAACCGGGATCTGGCTTATGAATTCGTAACCGGCCTGGCAGGGAAATACGATACGCTGTATTACGAGCGCAACTTCACGGCTACCGGCGGCGCCAGCGTTACGTTACCCAGCAGCGATTATGGCTACCAGATCGACATAGACGGGGAGACGGATCAGCTCCTGGCGGATATTTACAGCAATACCACGGTGGAGCGGGAGCCGGTGTACGCGGTCCGCGGCTACAAACGGAATGGCCGGGACGACCTCTGCGGCACGTACGTGGAGGTTAACCTCAGCCGGCAGCATCTGTGGTTCTATGTGGACGGAGAGCTGATTGTGGAGAGCGATTTTGTCTCCGGTCTGCCCACGGCGGAGCGGGAGACGGCGACGGGAGCCTTCCCCCTGGCTTACAAGGAGAGCCCCTCCGTGCTGGAGGGAGATACCTGGAGGGAGGAAGTGACCTACTGGATGCCCTTCCATGACGGACAGGGGCTTCACGACGCGCCCTGGAGAAGCTCCTTCGGCGGAAATATTTACCAGACCAGCGGTTCCCACGGCTGTGTGAACCTTCCCTATTCCGCGGCCCAGACGATCTACGAAAACATCGAAGCGGGGATGGCGATTCTCCTTTATAAGTAAGACGATTCCAGGCGGCCTCTCAAAGGGGCCGCTTTTGGAAAAAAGTTATTGACATCTTTCGGAACGTGCTGTATAATGATTGATGCTGATAAGAGATGTGCGTTTAGCTCAGCTGGATAGAGCGTTTGGCTACGGACCAAAAGGTCGGGGGTTCGAATCCTCTAACGCACGGTCGCATGAGAAGAGCCTGGATGGGCTCTTTTTTTTGTTGCAATGGCGTGCCCTTTCTTTTATACTGAAGGGGACAGGTTTCTTTTTTCCCGCGGGGGCATAGAATAGAGAGTGGCCTTAGTGAGAAGAGAGAAAAGCAGTAGGAAAAAGGAGTGGTACGTATGAATACAGCGGCAGGACTGCTTCTGCCTTTTCTGGGAACAACGCTGGGTTCCGCCTGCGTTTTTTTCCTGAAAAACCAGCTGAATCCCAGGGTACAGAAGGCGCTGCTGGGATTCGCTTCCGGCGTGATGGTGGCGGCTTCCGTGTGGTCCCTTCTGATCCCGGCCATGGATCTGTCCCAGGGGATGGGAAGATTCGCTTTTTTCCCGGCAGCGGTGGGATTTGGCCTCGGAATGGGATTCCTGTTTCTCATGGATCTGGCCGTTCCGCACCTTCACATGGGAGAAGAGAAGGCGGAGGGCCCCAGATGCTCTCTAAAAAAAACGACGATGCTTGTCCTGGCCGTTACCCTTCATAACATTCCAGAAGGCATGGCGGTGGGGGTGGTGTTTTCCGGAGCCCTGCTGAACAGCCAGGACATCGGCCTGGCCGGAGCCTTCGCCCTCTCCATTGGAATCGCGATTCAGAATTTTCCGGAAGGAGCGGTGATCAGCCTTCCTCTGAGAAGCGAAGAGGGAATGGGACGGAAGAAGGCGTTTCTGTACGGAGCGCTATCCGGTATTGTGGAACCGGTCGGTGCTTTTTTGACGATCCTGCTCTCCAGCCTGATTACGCCGGTGCTTCCTTATCTTCTGGCCTTCGCGGCGGGAGCCATGCTGTACGTGGTCGTGGAGGAGCTGATTCCGGAAGCTTCCCAGGGAGAGCACAGCAATCTTGGAACCCTTGGATTCGCCCTGGGCTTTGTCCTGATGATGATTCTGGACGTAGCCTTAGGATGAGATAGAAGAAAATGAAAAGATAAACGGAGGACAATCAAATGGAAAAATGGACGAGACTGTTCTATCAGCCCTGCCTGCCCCTGGGGGAGGATGGGAGACGGATGACCGGAAGCAGGGAACACATCGCGCTTTCCCGGAAAGCTGCCGGGGAAGGAATGGTACTGGTAAAAAATGAAAAGCAGGCCCTTCCTCTTCGGAAAGGCGAGAAGATCGCCGTATTCGGGAAAGGATGCGCGGACTATGTCAAAGGCGGCGGCGGAAGCGGAGACGTGACCGTGGCATACGTGAGAAATCTCCTGGACGGCCTGCGCCAGAAGGAGCAGGAGGGAAAGGTAACCCTTTTTGCGGCGCTGGGAGCGTTTTATGAAGAGGAAGTGAAGAAGCAGTACGCCCAGGGCATCGTGCCCGGAATGACGGAGGAACCGGAGATTCCGGAAGCGCTTCTGGAAGAAGCGGCGGCCTTTGCTTCTACCGCCGTGGTTTCCATCTGCCGTTTTTCCGGGGAAAACTGGGACCGTACCATCGTAGAGGAGGAGCATGACGAAGCGACCCTTCAGTTTCAGACTCAGGAGGAGGATCTGATCCGCCGCTCCTCCCAGGTGTTTGAAAAAGGCGATTTTTAGCTCTCCAAAGGAGAGGAACGGATGTTGGAACAGGTAAAAGCCAGATTCCCCAGAGTGATCGCGGTGCTGAATGTGGGAGGCATGGTGGATACGCAGTGGTTTTTTGAAGAAGAGCGGATTCAGGCGGCCCTGATGGCATGGCAGGGAGGAATGGAAGGCGGACTGGCCATGGCAGACGTACTCTGTGGGGACGTGAATCCCTCCGGAAAGCTGACGGATACCTTTGCCAGAAGGCTGGAAGACTACCCCTCTTCCGACGGTTTCCACGATTCCGAAAGTTATGTGAATTATACAGAAGACATTTATGTGGGATACCGGTATTTTGAAACCATACCGGAGGCTGCTTCCAGGGTGAATTACCCCTTTGGATACGGTCTCTCCTATACGGAATTTGAAGTCGCGGAGAAGAAAACGCAGGCGACGGAGGAGGAGATCCGGGTATGGGCAGAGGTGACCAACACAGGCTGCCGTCCGGGAAAGGAAGTTGTGCAGCTGTACGTAAGCGGTCCGGCAGGAAAGCTTGGCAGGCCGGGAAAAGAACTGAAAGCCTTTGCCAAAACCAGAGAGCTTCAGCCTGGGGAATCCCAGACCGTGAAGCTTACGGTTCCGGTTTCGGAGCTGGCTTCCTTTGACGATCTTGGAAAGATCCGCAAATCCGCCTACGTGCTGGAAAAAGGAAGCTACCGTTTCTTCCTGGGCGTCAGCGTCCGGGACGGGGCCTATCTGAAGGAAGCCCTGGAGGTGGGAGAAGACCGGGTCATCTGTCAGCTGTCTTCCAAATGCGCTCCCCAGCAGCTGGAGAAGCGGCTTCTTTCCGACGGAAGCTACGAAGCCCTTCCCACAGAGGCGAATCCGGTTTCGCCTTCTGTGTGGGATCCCGCTCTTGGGCCTTACGCCCCGGATGTGGAAGCCAGGAAGGGAGAGCGCCTTTGGGGCGGCCCTGCGGACGAGAAGATTACGCTTCTGGATGTGGCGAAGGGCAGACATACGCTGGATGAATTTATGGGACAGCTTACCCTGGAAGAGAAGATTCATCTGACCTGCGGCCAGCCCAATACCGGCGTATCCAATACCATGGGGATCGGCAACCTTCCCCGATACGGCGTGCCTAACGCGGCTACGGCCGACGGACCGGCCGGTCTTCGCATCCAGCCTTGGTGCGGCGTGTGCACCACGGCATTCCCCTGCGCGACCCTTCTGGCCTGCACCTGGGATCCGGCTCTGGTAGAGGAGATCGGAGAAGCGGGAGCCGCGGAGGTGGAAGAGAACAACATCGGCGTATGGCTGACGCCGGCCATGAACATTCACAGAAGTCCTCTGTGCGGCCGGAACTTTGAATATTTCTCCGAGGATCCCCTGATCGCCGGGAAAATGGGCGCCGCTCTGGTAAGAGGCATCCAGTCCAGAGGCATCGCGGCTTCGGTGAAGCATTTTGCCTGCAACAACAAAGAGACAAACCGGTTTGAAAGCGATTCCCGCCTTTCGGAGAGAGCGCTGCGGGAAATCTACCTCAAAGGCTTTGAAATCACGGTAAAAGAGGGAGATCCCTGGACCGTGATGTCCTCCTACAACATTCTCAACGGGACAAGGACTTCTGAGAACCGGGAGCTGCTCACCGATATTCTCCGCGGGGAGTGGGGCTTCCGGGGCATGGTGACCACGGACTGGTGGAACCATGGAGAACCGTATCTGGAGCTCAAGGCAGGAAACGACCTGAAGATGGGATGCGGTTATCCCAAACGCGTCTTAAAGGACTGCCAGGAGGGCAGAATATCCGAAGAGGAGATCGAGATCTGCGCGAAGCGCGTCCTGGAGATGCTTTTAAAACTGAACTGATCCTTTGAACGAAACAGGAAGAAAAAACGGGGTTCCGCAAGGAGCCCCGTTTTCTAGGAAAAGAATTACATTATTCAAATTCATCCTGGCAGATTACCTTGATGCCGTTTTTGGTAAACGCGTCGATGGCCGCCGCATTGTCCGCCACACGGAAAATCATGTAGGCAAGTCCCTTGGCATGGGTGGTAACCGCGTACATATACTCAATGTTGATCTGCGCGTTTCCCAGAACCTCGATGGCGGCGTTCAGGCTTCCGGGCTTGTCCGGAATCGCCACGGCCAGTACCTTGGTAATGGAAAATACGAATCCCTCGTCTTTTAAAAGGGTAGAGGTCTTGTAGGTATCGTCGACAATCAGGCGCAGAATGCCAAAGTCAGAAGTCTCGGCCAGAGAGAGGGCGCGCATATTGATGCCGTTCTCTGAGAGGATTTTGGTAAAGGCCGCCAGTTTGCCGGGTTTGTTTTCCAAAAAGACGGAAATCTGTTTTACAGTCATATGCAGTCTCCTTTCCAGTGAAAATGATCCGCCTGGGCGAAGGGTCAGTTCTTGTAGAGATTTCTCTTGTCAATCACACGAACCGCTGTTCCCTCGCTGCGGGTGATAGTCTTGGGAGCAACCAGCTTCACCTGAGCGTAGATTCCCAGCATCGCCTTGAGATCGCTTACCAGCTCTCTCTCCTTCGCGGTGATCTGGCTGATGCTGTCGGAGAACATCTCCGGAGTCATCTCTACCTGTACCTCGATGGTGTCGCTGTTGTTTACGCGGTCTACCAGAATCTGGTAGTTCGCGGGATAGCCATTGTTCATCAGAACGGTCTCGATCTGTGAGGGGAATACGTTGACGCCCTTCACAATGAGCATATCGTCGCTTCGTCCCATGGGCTTGCTCATCTTGACATGGGTTCTTCCGCAGGAGCATTTCTCACGGGTGAGCACGCAGATGTCTCTGGTGCGGTAGCGCAGAAGCGGGAAGGCTTCTTTCGTAATACTGGTGAATACCAGCTCGCCCTTCTCGCCGTCGGGAAGCACCTCCCCGGTCTGGGGATTGATAATCTCCGCGATGAAATGGTCCTCATTGATGTGCATGCCGGTCTGGGCGCTGCACTCGAAGGAAACGCCGGGGCCGGAGATTTCCGTAAGGCCATAGATGTCGTAGGCTTTGATGCCCAGCTTCTCTTCGATATCGCGACGCATCTCTTCCGTCCAGGCTTCCGCGCCGAAGATACCGGCTTTCAGCTTGATCTTATCCTGCAGGCCGCGCTCCAGGATGCTCTCTGCCAGATAAGCGGCGTAGGAGGGAGTGCAGCAGAGAATCGTGGAGCCCAGGTCGCACATGAACTGAATCTGCCGCTCGGTATTGCCGGAGGACATAGGAAGCGTCAGGCAGCCTACCTTATGGGAACCGCCGTTGAGGCCGGGGCCTCCGGTGAACAGCCCGTAGCCGTAGCATACGTGGCACACGTCGTTTTTCGTTCCGCCTGCGGCCATGATGGCTCTGGCGCAGCACTCTTCCCAGAGATCCAGGTCATGCTGGGTGTAGAAGGCCACCACTCTGCGGCCGGTGGTGCCGCTGGTCGACTGGATGCGCACGCAGTCCTCCAGAGGTCTGGCCAGAAGGCCGTAGGGATATGCCTCCCTAAGGTCTTCCTTTGTCAGGAAGGGGAGCTTGTGAAGATCCGCCGTAGACTGAATATCTGCAGGCGTCACCCCTTTTTCTTCCATTTTTTTGCGGTAGTAGGGAACGTGGTCCCATACGTTCTGCACCTGTTTTACGAGGCGCTCATCCTGCCATGCCCGAATCTGCTCCCGTGAGGCACATTCGATTTCCGGCTGGTAGTAATGTTCCATGGTATTCATCATCCTTTCCAGTTTTACTGCCGGAGGGGCGCGCCGCGCCTCCCCGGAATAGCTAGAAAAATTATACCAGTTTAGCAGAGTAAAGTAAATAAATTTTTGGTAATATTTATGCGTAATATTCTTTTGACAGCATCAGGGCAATGCGATAGAATAGGCGGGAAATGGTATCAAAGGAGGAAACAGAACATGGCGGGGGTAAAGAACGCGGGAGAACTGAAAAAGATGACGGAAGGGAATCCTTTCTCTTTGCTGTTGTTTTTTTCTTTTCCTCTGATGGCGGGGAATCTTTTTCAGCAGCTGTACACCGTGGTAGATACGGCGATCGTGGGGAAGGTGCTGGGAGTGGACGCCCTGGCCGCCGTAGGAGCGGTGGACTGGCTGAACTGGCTGGTGCTCGGCGTGATCCAGGGCCTGGCTCAGGGATTCGGAATCCTTATGGCCCAGAGGTTCGGGGCCAGACAGGAGGAGGCGCTGCGCAAGGCGATGGCCTCTTCCGTGATCCTCTCTGTCTTTGGCGCCGTGATCCTGACGCTGGCGGGACAGGGAGCGGCGGATCCGGTTCTGACGCTGCTCAAAACGCCGGAGGAGATTAAGCCGATCTCTCTGGATTATCTGAGAGTGCTCTTCGCGGGAATCCCGGTTGTCATGGCTTACAACCTGGCCGCGTCCATTCTGCGGTCGCTGGGGGACGGAAAGACGCCTCTGGTGGCCATGGTGGTGGCCGCCCTGACCAACGTAGTTCTGGATCTGGTGCTGGTGATGGGGACGGATATGGGAGTCGCGGGAGCCGCTCTGGCTACAGTGATCGCTCAGTTCCTCTCTGTGGTATACTGTCTGCTCCACATCCGGAAAATCCAGCTTCTTCGTCTTTCAAGAGAAGATTTCCGCATGGAACGGGAACTGACGTTTCGCCTCCTTTATCTGGGAATGCCCATGGCGTTCCAGAATATCGTGATTTCCGTGGGCGGCATGATCGTACAGACTGTGGTGAACGGCTTCGGTGTGGTCTTCATCGCCGGATTTACCGCGACCAATAAGCTTTACGGCCTTCTGGAAACGGCGGCCACCTCCTACGGGTATGCTATGACCACGTACGCGGGACAGAACATGGGAGCCGGCGAGTACAAAAGGATCTCAAAGGGAATGAGAGCCGGCACCGGGATCGCCATGGGAACCTCTTTCCTCATCGCGGCGCTGATGCTGCTGTTCGGACGACTGATCCTGAGCTGCTTTATCACTGCCGACGGCCGGGAGGGGATCGAGGCGCTGTCCATCGCCTACCACTATCTGTCTATTATGAGCGTCTGCCTTCCGATCCTGTATGTCCTCCATGTGACCAGGAGCTGCATCCAGGGAATGGGAAATACCATGATCCCCATGGTTTCCGGGTTCGCGGAATTCTTTATGCGCACCGGGGCGGCGCTGCTTTTCACCTGGCTTTTCGGAGCGGAGGGAATCTTCTTCGCGGAGGTTCTCGCCTGGCTGGGCGCGGATCTCATCCTGGTGCCTGGGTATCTGTGGGTGAGAAGGAGAGTGGAAGCGTCCGCCCGACCTCTTTCCGGGAAGACAGGAAGCGCTGGGGAGTCGTCCCGTACCTCTTCTTGAATTCCCGGTGAAAATAAGAGAGGTTGTTAAAGCCGGAAGAAAGGGATACTTCCAAAGCGGAGCGCTCCCCGGACAGGAGAAGAGCCGCCGCTTTTTCCAGCCGGAGATTTTTAATGTAATTCAGACAGGTCATCCCCACATGCTTTTTAAAAAACCGCATAAAGTGATACTCGCTGAAACAGCAAAGGGAGGCAAGCTCCGGGATCGTCAGCTCCTCGCTGTAGTGCTGGCTGATGTATTCCAGCACGGTTTTCAGCTTTTCGGAATGTTCCGCCTGCAGAGACGGAACATTTTTTTCGCTGCGCCCGTAGGGAAGGAGAAGGACCAGGAGCTTCAGAAAAAGAGCGCGAAGCGTAAGCTCATACCCGAACGCTTTCTTCTCATACGTCTGGCTGATGGCGCAGAAAACAGACAGGAGCTCCGGATAGGCCGGATGATCCTGGGAAATCCGGAACGGAAGAATCAGCTCCCGGTTTTCCACCGGAGCCAGATACCGGGCGGTGCACACGTCTCCGGCGGCGGCTCCCAGAAAATTCAGGTGAAACACGTACGTCTCGGAGCGCATGGAACAGGAACCGCTGTGTTCGATGGAGTGGAGCATCAGAGGAGGGAGAAAGAGAAGATCCCCGGATTTTGCCGTATACGTTTCCAGATGAATCCGGTACCGGCAGGTTCCGCTGGTAATCAGGGTGAATTCCGCTTCCTCATGCCAGTGGGGCATGACGACGGGAAAATCCGAATCCAGCTTTGTGAGGTATTTTTTCAGGGGAAACATCTGCTCCCCGTGTTTGGCGCGTTCCTTTTGCTCTATGGCGGGAATCGATTTGCTCATAAAATCCTCCTTTTTTCCTGAAGAGCAGGATTGTACCCTATTATGAAAAGATAGTGCAAGATTATTTGTTTTTTCACTCCTATAATAACAGTATTCTACAAGAAAGACAACTGGAAAGGACGAGACAGACATGAAAAGACAGTGGTGGCATGATAAAGTGGCCTATCAGATTTATCCCAAGAGCTTTATGGACGGCAACGGCGACGGCATCGGAGACATCCAGGGAATACGTTCCAAACTGGATTATTTGAAAGAACTGGGGATTGACATCCTCTGGCTCTCTCCGATTTATCAGTCCCCCTTTATCGACCAGGGGTACGATATCTCCGACTACTACCGCATCGCGGAAGAGTTCGGCACGATGGAAGAGTTTGACTTGCTTTTGGAGGAGACGAAAAAAAGAGGAATGTACCTGGTGATGGACCTGGTGGTAAACCACTGCTCCGACCGACATGAGTGGTTCCAGAAGGCGCTGGCGGATCCCTACGGCCCCTATGGGGACTACTTCTATTTCCGGAAAGGCAAAGACGGAAATCCGCCCAGCAATTACCGGTCCTATTTTGGCGGAAGCACCTGGGAACCGGTACCGGGAACGGATCTGTATTATCTTCACTTTTTTGCCAAAGAGCAGCCGGATCTGAACTGGGAAAACCCAAAGGTGCGTCAGGAAATCTACAAGATGATCAACTGGTGGCTGGACAAAGGGGTGGCTGGCTTCCGCATCGACGCCATCATTAACATCAAGAAGGACGTGAACTTCCCCTCCTATGAGCCGGATGGAGCGGACGGCCTGGTCCACTGCACGAAAATGGTAGAGAACGTGGAGGGCGTGGACGAGTTCCTGGAAGAAATGAAGCGGGAAACCTTCCAGAAGCACCAGGCGTTTACCGTGGGCGAAGTATTTAATATGAAGGAAGGCGCCCTGGAGGAATTCATCGGAGACGAGGGACATTTTTCCACCATGTTTGATTTCAGCGCGCATCAGATCGGACAGGGAAAACACGGATGGTACGATGCCCGTCCGGTAGAATTCAAAGAGGGGCGGGATACCCTTTTTGCCTCCCAGAAGGAAACGGAGGGAATCGGATTCAAGTCCAACATCATCGAGAATCACGATGAGCCCAGAGGCGCAAGCCGCTATCTTCCGGACTACGCCAGGAATGAAACCGGAAAGAAGCTCCTCGCTTCCACCATGCTTCTGCTCAGGGGGCTTCCCTTCCTGTATCAGGGCCAGGAGATCGGCATGACCAACTGGGAATGCCCGGATGTTTCCCAGTACGACGACATCAGTACGAAGGATCAGTATCAGGAAGCGATCCAAGCCGGCTGCACGCCGGAACAGGCGATGAAGGCCTGCCGGGAAAACAGCCGCGACAATGCCAGGACGCCCATGCAGTGGAGCGCGGAAGAGCACGCAGGCTTTACAAAAGGGACTCCCTGGCTTACGGTGAACCCGAATTACACGGAAATCAACGTGGAGGAACAGGAGACACGAGAGGATTCTGTTCTCGCCTTCTACAGAAAGCTGATCGCCCTTAGAAAGTCGGACGCCCTTAGGGAGATCTTTACCTACGGGGAAACGATCCCGGCCTATGAGGACCAGGAGAAGGTGTTCGCCTACTTCCGGAGCCTGAACGGTGGAGCGAAGATCCTGGTGGCGGGAAACTACGGGACGGAAGCGGTCACGCTGCCGCTGCCGGAAGGGAAAGGAACCCTTCTGCTCTCCAACACCGAAAGAGAAGCGCAGCTTCAAAAACAGCTGGAAAAAGAAGGGCAGATCACCCTCCAGGGCCTGGAAGGAGCGGTTCTTCTTCTGGAACAGGGCTGAGCGGCCGTATTTTATCCGGAGACCGGAAGGATTGGGACTGGATTTTTTTGAGCTCAGGTAGTATGATAGAACAGACTGCAGATCAGAATTTCCTGTTTCAGGATAAAAAGTTTAGACTTATTTTAGAATCGTACATTCTGTTTATAAACTTCACAAAAGTTTCACTACACAGAGGAACCGGTTTCGGTTATAATAGCCTTGTCACAGAGATTGTGAATGGAAAGGAGTATAATCATGAACCGAGAGAGAGTATTATATAGAATCGCAACCAGCAACGGAATCGCGGGTACGCTCCTGCAGAGACTTCTTGTGAGGCTGGGGGTTCTGAAGCCTGTAAGGGTGAGAGTGAACGGCCGGTAAGACCGGAGATTGTGAAGGAAGGATACGGGGACTGCTGCATGTTTCGTGCGGCAGTCCTTTTGTTTGAGGAAATCTTCTGCGTGAGAACCGGATAGAAGAGAGAGGAAGAGACAGAGAGATGGAAGTGCTGGAAGTATTAAAAAAAGTTCAGAAAAACGAGCTGTCACCGGAAGAAGCCAGGGAGTATCTGCGGCGTCAGCCTTATGAGGAGCTGGGATACGCGAAGCTGGACACGCACAGAAAGCTCCGCTCCGGGTTCGGGGAGGTGGTATTCTGCAGCGGAAAATCACTGGAGCATCTTCTGGGGATCTACAAAAAGCTTTATGAGGAAGAGGGGGAAGTGCTGGGGACCAGGGCTTCCAGGGAACAGTACGAATTTGTCAAAGCCAAGGTGCCGCAGGTGGAGTACGACCCGCTTTCCAGGATTTTAAAGATTGAGAAAAAGGGAAAGGAACGGATCGGAAAGATCGCGGTCTGCACCGCGGGGACGGCGGATATCCCCGTGGCGGAGGAGGCGGCCCAGACGGCGGAATTCTTCGGCAGCAGGGTGGAACGCATCTACGACGTAGGGGTATCCGGCATTCACCGCCTTCTGGACCGGATTGAGCTGATCCAGTCCGCGAACTGCGTGGTGGCGGTGGCCGGCATGGAAGGGGCGCTGGCCAGCGTCCTGGGAGGACTGGTGGATAAGCCGGTGATCGCCGTGCCGACTTCTGTGGGCTACGGGGCCAATCTGAACGGGCTGTCCGCCCTCCTTACCATGATCAATTCCTGCGCCAACGGAATCGCGGTGGTGAACATCGACAACGGCTACGGAGCAGGCTATATTTCCACGCAGATCAACAGAATGGGGGTACATCATGAGTAAGAAGCTGTATTTGGAATGCCGCAGCGGCATCAGCGGAGATATGACCGTGGCGGCTCTGCTGGACCTGGGAGCGGACCGGGAGGCGCTGGACCGGGCTTTGCGCAGCCTTCCCCTGAAAGGGTTCCGGTACGAGATCAGCCGGGTGAAGAAAGCCGGGCTGGACGTATGCGATTTCAACGTAATTCTGGCTCCGGAGCTGGAGAATCACGATCACGATATGGAATACCTTCACGGAGCTTCCCACGAACCTTCTCACGGACACGCCCACGGACCGTCCCATGGACCGGCTCACCAGCACCGGGGCCTTGGGGAGATTCTGGAGATCCTTGACCAGGGCGAGATGTCAGAGCGGGCCAGGAAGACCGCCAAAAAGATTTTCCGGATTCTGGGAGAGGCCGAGGCGAAGGCTCACGGGACCGATCTGGAACACGTCCACTTCCACGAGGTGGGCGCGGTGGATTCCATTGTAGACGTGGTGTCTGCCGCCGTATGCGCGGACAGCCTGGGCGTGGCGGAAGTGCTGATCCCCTGCCTTTACGAAGGCCGGGGAAGCGTCCGCTGCCAGCATGGGATTCTTCCGGTTCCGGTTCCGGCGGTGGCGAACATCCTGGAGGCCCAGGGACTGAACGTAAGCTTCATGGATCTGGAAGGAGAATTCGTCACCCCTACGGGAGCGGCCATCGCGGCTGCCCTCAAGACCGGGGACCGGCTGCCCGGTCAGTTTAAGATTTTAAAAACCGGTATGGGCGGGGGAAAACGGACGTATGAGCGTCCCAGCATCCTGCGCGCCATGCTGATTGAGGAGGAAGAGGAGCCGGGGAGGGATCAGATCTACAAGCTGGAGACCAACGTGGACGACTGTACCGGAGAGGCGCTGGGATATACCATGCAGCGGCTGCTGGAGGCGGGAGCCAGAGACGTCCATTACCTTCCCTGCTTTATGAAAAAAAACCGTCCGGCTTACGAACTGGCGGTGATCTGTACCGCCGACCGGCTGGAGGAGCTGGAGAAAATTATTTTTGAGGAAACGACTTCCATCGGAATCCGCCGGATTTTGGTGGAGCGAAGCGTTTTAAACCGGAGGATGGTCCAGGCGGAGCTTCCCTGGGGCAGGGCTTCCCTGAAAGTCTGCGCCCTGGGAGAGCGGGAGTGGGCGTATCCGGAATATGAGAGCGTAGCAGAGCTGGCCCAAAAAGCGGGCGTGCCTTTTGGGGAGATGTACCGGATGGTCCAGGAGGCTGCGGCAAAACAGAGCGGGGAAGAGAGCGTATGAGAATCCGAAGGGCAGAAGAGCGGGATCTGGAAGAACTGTTGAAGATTGAGAGAGCCTGCTTCCCGCCGGCCGAGGCGGCGGGGGAGGCAAGCATGAAGGAAAGGATCCGGACCTTTCCGGAGACGTTTTGGGTTTTGGAGGAAGAAGGAAAGCAGATTCTGGGGTTTATCAGCGGGATGCCTTCCGGGGAGGAACAGCTGACCGACGCGATGTACGCGGGAACAGAAGGTTATCAAAAAGATGGAGCGTGGCTGATGATTTTCGGAGTAGACGTAAGGCCCAGGGAGCAGGGAAAGGGATACGGCGCTCTTTTGATGCGAACCATGGTACAGGACGCGAAAAAGCAGGGACGAAAGGGCGTGGTGCTTTTGTGCAAGGAGCGGATGATTCCCTTCTACCGGAAATTCGGCTTTGAAGAGGAAGGACGTTCCGATTCCTGCCACGGCGGCGAAGTCTGGTACAGCATGCGAAGAAGGTTTCCCGAAGGGGAAGGGGAGTAGGATGCCGGAAACACGAAGAGTTCTGATTACGGAGGAGCTGGCGGGGCATACGGCCGGCTGGATCATGGAGCGCTGTCTGGAGATGACCAGACGGGAGCGGGGCCGCGCCAAATTCCGCCCGGACGGGATCCGGGTCAATGGAATCCGCTGCCGGGTGACACAGGTCCTGAAGGCTGGAGACTGTCTGGAGATACGGACGGAAAAAGAGGAGGCCCCCCGGACGCCGCTTTCCACCGGAAGACGCGGCGCGTCCCGCCTGCCCGGAATCTGCTATGAGGACGCGGAAGTGCTGCTTGTGAATAAGCCGGCGGGGATGCCCATGCATCCGGTGGGCTGCCATCAGGGGGATACGCTGACAGAAGCGGCGGCGCTGTATCTGCGGCAAACCGGCGGCGGGGAGATCCCCAGAAGTATCGGCCGCCTGGACAAGGAAACCTCCGGAGCGGTGGTATTCGCCAAAAGTCGGATGGGAGCGGCGCGCCTTCAGAGACAGAGGGAAGAGGGACGCTTTCAAAAGGTGTATCTGGCTCTGGCGGAAGGGTTTCTGGAGGAAAAGAAGGGAACCATAGATCTTCCGCTGAAAAATACCGCGAAGGAAGGGAAAAAAGAGCGGATGGAAGCAAGCCCGGACGGCATGCGGGCAGTGACCCATTATGAAGTCCTGGGAGAAGGAAAAGACTGCACGCTGCTGCGGATAACCCTGGATACAGGGCGCACGCACCAGATTCGCGTCCACATGGCGGCTCTGGGCCATCCCCTTCTGGGGGACAGCCTCTATGGAAGCGGGCCCTGCGGAGCGCTCTTTCGAGCGGCGCTTCACGCGGCGGAGGTTTCTTTTCGCGCTCCTTTCGGTAGGGAGACGCATTCCTTTTTCCTGCCGCTTCCCCAGGACTTCCGAACGGCGCTTAGGGAACACAGAAAGGAGAAGCAATGAACAGAGAAAACGGGCTCATCAGCCGGGAAGATATGATGGAGCTTACCAGACGGATGACGCCTGCCAGAACGTCCGTTACCAGAATCGCAGGCTGTTACGTGGATCGGGAGGGAGAATTTGACGGAAGCTTCAACACGAATTTCCTCAAGCTGTCTCCACAGGAAAAGAAAAGAAATCTGGAACTGGCCAAGACGATCCCCTTTTCTGATACGAACCGGGAACTCAGGAAGTACCGGTTTGACCGGAAACGCCAGGGAACGGGAAATCTCTGGCAGCTGCTTGTGGCCATGAAGGAGTGCGGCCTGAAGAACGACGCTCTCATGGATACCTTTTATGACCTGGTAATGGAGCGTTACCAAAGCCGGGAGGAATACGCGGTCTTTGTCTTTCACGACCGGTACGATGTCCCGGTCAAGGCAGCGGATAAAGAACGGCTGGGGGAATCGGAAGAGGTGTTTGAATATCTGATCTGCGCCATCTGTCCTCTTGCCGGAGAGTATGAGCCGGGGCCTCCCGTCTGCGGATTCCTGTTTCCGGCCTTTACAGACCGAAGTCAGGATCTGGACCACATCTGCGTTTACCAGTCCGATCCGGAGCATCCCCACAGCGAGCTGGAGGAGAAGATTCTGGGTCTTGTGGAATAAAACGAAAAAAGCAGGCAGGGGATTTCCCCTGCCTGCGGTTTTTTCTGCGATCCGTTCAAAAGAGCGTTTCTCAGGCTTTGCCTGCGCTGCCCAGAACGTCTTTGATCTTGTGAGCAACCATATCCTTTACCGCCTGACGGGCCGGTTTCAGATACTGGCGAGGATCGAAATGATCCGGATGCTCTGCGAAGTATTTGCGGATGGTACCGGTCATGGCAAGACGGATGTCGGAGTCGATGTTGATCTTGCAAACAGCCAGCTCTGCCGCGTGACGCAGCTCCTTCTCCGGAATACCGATGGCGTCCGGCATATTTCCGCCGTACTCGTTCACCATCTTTACGAACTCCTGCGGTACGGATGAAGAACCGTGAAGTACGATGGGGAAGCCGGGAAGACGCTTGATGCACTCTTCCAGAACGTCAAAGCGAAGGGGCGGCGGAACCAGGATGCCTTCTTCGTTTCTGGTGCACTGGGAAGCTTTGAACTTGTATGCGCCGTGGCTGGTTCCGATGGCGATCGCCAGAGAATCACAGCCGGTTCTGTCTACGAATTCCTCCACTTCTTCGGGACGGGTGTAGCTCTCTTTTCCTGCTTCTACCACTACCTCGTCCTCTACGCCTGCCAGCGTACCCAGCTCAGCTTCCACTACCACGCCGTGCGCGTGCGCGTACTCAACCACCTGCTTGGTGAGCGCGATGTTGTCTTCGAAAGACTTGGAAGAAGCATCGATCATAACAGAAGTGAATCCGCCGTCAATGCAGCTCTTGCACAGCTCAAAGCTGTCGCCGTGATCCAGATGAAGCGCGATGGGAATCTGAGGATTCTCAGCAACCGCAGCCTCTACCAGTTTTACCAGATAGGTGTGGTTCGCGTAAGCGCGGGCGCCTTTGGATACCTGAAGGATCACCGGGCTGTTCAGCTCGCCGGCTGCTTCCGTGATACCCTGTACGATCTCCATGTTGTTTACGTTGAACGCACCGATTGCGTACCCGCCGTCGTATGCCTTCTTAAACATTTCGGTAGTAGTTACCAATGGCATAATTTGTTTCCTCCTTTGATATGAAGTATTCTTGGCAGCTCCTTTTTCAGTCAGGTCTGCCGGACAGCTTTATTTTACCACATCTTTTCCTGTTTTACGATATCTTTTTCAAAGAAGAGAGGATTTTTTTGACAGAATTGCAGAAAGCGGGAGAGCGGACGCGGGAATCCGGAACAACAAAAAAGGTATCAGACCGACGTCTGATACCTAAAAAGCGCGAGACGGGATTCGAACCCGCGACCCTCGCCTTGGCAAGGCGATACTCCACCACTGAGCCACTCGCGCATCTTCTGTTTTCTGTCCGCTCCCGCGAACAATGAATACTATACTATAGGCCGGAAGAATTGTCAACCGCTTTTTTTAAAAAATTTTCCTGTTTGTTTTCCAGGCCTTTTTCTCTTGCGGAAGCGGAGGATTTACGGTAGAATGAAAGCGGTAAAAAACATGGAGGATAAAAGAATATGGAAGCGTTACAGATGGCGGAGGGAAGCATCCTTCTGTGGATTCAGGAATTCCTGCGGACAGACTGGCTGACGCCGGGGATGCTTACGATTACGAAGCTGGGCAGTATGGGCTTTATCTGGGTGGTTTTGTCCCTGGTTTTTTTGTGCTTTAAAAAGACAAGGTGGGCGGGGGCGGCCGGACTGCTGGCGGTATTCTTTTCCCTTGTGTTCAACAATTATTTTTTAAAAAATCTTTTCGAGAGGATTCGTCCGTACGAGGTGATCGATGGATTGACGCTTCTGGTGCACAGGGCCAGTGATTTTTCTTTCCCATCCGGCCATGCGGGGACGTCCTTCGCCGCGGCTACGGCTTTTTGCTGGATGCTAAGAGGGAGGTTTCGATGGCTGCCCTATGTGCTGGCGTTTCTGATCGCCTTTTCCAGACTGTATGTGGGGATTCACTATCCCACGGACGTGCTGTGCGGGATGCTTACCGGAAGCCTGTGCGGCATTGCGGCGGGGATGCTGATTCATAAAGTTCAGAGTAAATGGGAGACCCTGCGCGGGCGCTGAGACGCTTTCCCAGGGATTCCCCGGCAGAGTAAAGCAAAGGAGGTGGTTTTTATGTCACGAAGTACAAAGACAGGTTCCGCAGACGTTCCTGGGCCTTGGCCATGCATAAAAATACATCTAAGGAGGGCTTTCTTGTGCTGGAAAAAATTCGTGAATACATTCAGGAGGGTAACTATGTCAAAATCCGCGGCCTGATTGAGGAGATGAACGAAGCGGATATCGCGGCGATGCTGGAGGAACTGGAGCTTCCGGGAACAGAACTGGTGAAGGTGTTCCGCATTCTGCCCAAGTCCATTGCGGCGGATGTGTTTTCTTTCCTTTCCCTGGAGACGGAGCAGATGATTATTACTTCCCTGACGGACCGGGAGGCGGCCAGCATCCTTGACAATCTTTTTGCGGATGACGCGGCGGACCTTATGGAAGAGATGCCGGCCAACGTGGTGAAGCGGCTTCTCGCCCAGACCACGCCGGAAACCCGCAGGGACATCAACCACCTTTTGCAGTATCCGGAAGATTCCGCCGGCAGCATTATGACGGTGGAGTTCGTGGACCTCAAAGAAGACCAGACGGTGGCCCAGGCCATCGAGAAGATCCGCCGGATTGGACTCGACAAGGAGACGATCAACACCTGTTACGTGACAGACCCGTACCGGAAGATCCGGGGTACGGTTTCTCTGCGCACCCTGGTCTTAGGGAAGCTGACCGAGCGGATCGGAGACCTCATGGAGGAGAACGTCATTACGATCAATACCATGACGGATCAGGAGGAAGTGGCCCGGATCTTCCAGAAATACGACTTTGACGCCATGCCGGTGGTGGACAGCGAAAACCGCCTGGTGGGCATTATCACCGTAGACGACGTTATGGATATTATCCAGCAGGAGGCTACGGAAGACATTGAGATGATGGCGGCGATTACGCCCACAGACAAGCCGTACATGAAGACGACGGTGTTTGAGACCTGGAAGAAGAGGATTCCCTGGCTGCTGATCCTGATGATCTCCGCCACCTTTACCGGCCGGATCATCCAGGGGTATGAGGAAGCCCTGGCCGCCTACGCCGTTCTCACCGCCTACATTCCCATGTTTATGGATACCGGAGGAAATGCCGGAGGACAGGCTTCCGCCACGGTGATCCGAAGCATTTCCCTGGGAGAACTGGAATTCAAAGACATGTTCCGCGTGGTCTGGAAAGAATTCCGTGTGGCCGTCCTCTGCGGCGTCACCCTCTCGGTGCTGAACTTCGCGAAGCTTCTGCTCTTTGACCGGGTTTCCGTAGCCGTCGCCCTGATCGTCTGCCTGACGGTGGTGCTCACGGTGCTGGTGGCGAAGCTGGTGGGCTGTATGCTTCCTATGCTGGCTAAGAAGGTGGGATTCGACCCGGCGGTGATGGCCAGCCCCTTCATTACTACGATTGTGGACGCGGTGTCCCTTTTGATCTATTTCCAGATCGCTACGCGGGTGCTGCATTTATAAAGGAAGGACTGCAGGCGGCGAAGCCTGTACAAAAGAGGGGATCTTTGGTAAAATAAATTAGTTTTAATGATTGAGAAAGGAATCAGACGGAATGCAGAGAGAAACGGTTGTCCGGCAGAACTGCTGCCACAGGGAAATGAACGCGCTGCTTTTTTTGTGCTTTTTTCTTTTCATGGCTACCCAGCTTTTCATCGGGGAAACGGGGCAGGAGACGCTGGTAAATGCTGCCAACATGCTTCTTTACCTGGTGTTTGTGCCCGGCTTTCTTTTTCTTACAGGCTATCGGGTATCCATGGCTTTCCATGAACCGGCGGGAGAGGGGAAGAAGACGCTTCTTGCCCTTGGCGGACGCTGCTTTCTCACGTTTTTCCTGATGGCCATGGCCCAGAACATGGTTCTGAACCGGCTGCCCTTTACCTACAGCCTGGCGCAGGTCCTTACGGGAGAGAGCATTCCCTCCCTGGCGGCTGTTTTCTTCGCCATGGGCCTTCTGTTTTTGCTGGCGGTTCTTTTTTATGAGAGTTTGCTTCGGCTTTCCATGAATCAGAAAGGGATGCTTTTGGCCGGGCTTTTCTGCCTGGCGCTGGGGCTGATCTCCATGGGGGAAGGCTATGCCCTTATGGGGGCTTTTTTACGATGCGAGAGCCAGGCGGCGATTCCGGTGCTTCCCTATGGAGCTTTTTTCCTTCTGGGTATTTCTTTTGAAGAGAAGAAACCGGGCTTTCAGTGGCGTCTTCTTCTGGGAGCGGCCCTGGTCAGCGGCGTTTCCCTGGTTCTGTACCGGACGCCCCTGCAGAGTATGGTGCGGATTACGGCTTCCGCTCTGCCGGTATACCTGGTCTATGCGGTTTCCGAGGGCGTGTGGGAGCTGTCCGTAAGATTCCGTCCGGTAAGGCGTTTCTGCGAACAGATTTTCTGGGTTTTTGCCGCGTATGCGGCTCTGCTTTTCGCGGTGCGGAAACTGGGATATCTTGAGAATGGTTCTCTTTGGATGGCCCTGGGAGCCGGAGCGGCGGCTCTGGCGGCGGTCTGCCTTGGATGGCTCTTTTCCGGATGCTTTATCCGGATTTATGAGGCGGGATCCCGGTATTTTACCGAGAAGGTCCGCCATAAGACGGCGGCGTATTTTCTGATTTATACGGCTGCCTTCGCGGTGCTGCTGCTGATCTGTTTTCTGGACTATCTGCGCTTTGACCGCACCCTTCTGTGGAGGGCGGATTCGGTTTCCCAGTATTATCCCAGGGCGGTTTACTTCGCCAGATATATCCGGGAACTGTTTGCCGGGATTTTAAGCGGCAATTTTTCCCTTCCTATGTATGATTTCTCTCTGGCTATGGGGAGCGAGATTACTTACAGCCTGGAGCCTCTGTATTTTCTCTTTGCCCTTTTCGGGGAAGAACATGTGGAATTTACGTATTCCCTGCTGATTTTGATCCGTTTCTATCTGGCGGGCATTACGTCGTCCATCTTCTTCCTTTATTTTAAGAAAGATTACTTTTCCACGTTTATGGGAAGCGTGGTGTACGTGTTCTGTGGATTCTCCCTGTTTGGAGGAACCAGGCACGCCATGTTTATGATTCCCATGATCCTGTTCCCGCTGCTGATTCTCTCCATCGAGGAGATTATCCGCAAAAAGCGCTGGTACCTGTGTACGATTTTCGTGGCGCTTTCCCTGTTCTGCAACTACTACTATCTGTATATGTGTACCATCGGCATGGGGATTTATTTCCTGGTTCGGTTTTTCTGCCAGAAGGACAAAAGCCAGAAGACCCTCCGCAATTTTCTGGGCAGAGGATTTACCATCTGCGGCGCCTACCTTCTGGGCGTCGCCATGTCCTGCATCGTTCTGGTGACGACCTTCGGGATGTACGTGGGCTCCGGAAGAAGCGGGGCTGCGGTCATTAAGACGCCTTCCCTTTTCTACTATGGAGAAGACTGGCTGACCCGCTGTTTTTTAAGCTTTCTCACTACGGTGAATTCTCCGGGAGAATGGCTGAAGCTGGGATACCTTCCCATCGCTTTTCTGGCGCTGCTTCTTCTGTTCGCCAAGAAAGGAAGAAAAGAACTCAAGATCCTCACCGTGATCTCTGTGATCCTCATGGCGCTTCCTCTGGCCGGCTTTGTGTTTAACGGCTTCAGTTCGGTCTCCAACCGCTGGTGCTGCCTGATGGCGCTGCTCTTTGCCTATATTGTGGCGGAATGCCTGCCGGAACTGAGGCGGATGGGAAAACGGGAGATTCTGTTCTGCGCGGGGGGAACCGCGGTATACGGATTTCTCAGCTATTTTGGGAACACACTTACGACGATTTATACCAAAGCCGCTTTCATCTGTTTGGTGGTCACCCTGGTTGTGGTTCTGATCTGCCAGGAGAAGAATGTGAAATGGAAGGAAGCCTCCAAAAAGAGCCTGCTCCTCCTTTTGACGGCGGTCATGGTGCTTTTCAATTCCCACAGCCTGTTCGGATTTTCCGGAGTGATTCTGGAATATACCAGGCCGGGGGAAGCGCAGACGAAAGGGGAGAATACGCCTCTGGCGGCGGTGGAGGAGCTGGAGGATCCTTCCTTTTACCGGAGCGCTACGCCGAGACTGGATTACTCTACGATATCTTCCTCTATGCTGCTGGATTACAACAGCATTTCGATTTTTAACAGTACCTTTAACGGCGCGATTATGGAATATCTGGCGGAGATGGGCAGCAGCAGCTACAGCGCCACCCAGCTGTTCGGCCTGAGCAACCGGACCTACCTGAACGCTCTGGCGGCTGTGAAGTACTACGCTTACTATGACGAACCCGCCCGCGCGCTTCCTTACGGATATGAAGAAGTCTTAAAGACAGAGGTGAACGGGAAAGAGACGACGGTCTGCGAGAATGTGAACGCCCTGCCTCTGGGCTATACGTATTCCAATGCCATTACGAGAGAGGAGCTGGAGGAATACTCTGTGCTGGAACGCCAGGAAGTGATGATGCAGTCCGCGGTTCTGGAGGAGGGAGCCTCCCAGGAGG
>CALWMW010000156.1 GCA_944382085.1 uncultured Lachnospiraceae bacterium
AAGGTAAGATACTGAGATTTACAGAACAGGAAGAAAGAGGGAGAGCACTGCGCCCCCTCTTTCTTCCTGTTTTCGCTTACAGCGCTTCGATAATCTTCACGCCGGCGCTTGCCCCGAGGCGGCTTGCACCCGCCTCGATCATGGCAAGCGCGTCCGCCAGCGTCCGCACGCCGCCGGACGCCTTCACGCCCATCTCCGGGCCCACAGTCCTTCGCATCAGCTCCACATCGTGAACCGTCGCGCCGCCGGTGGAAAAGCCGGTGGAGGTCTTCACGAAATCAGCGCCCACTTCTTTGGCGATCTGGCAGACACGGACCTTCTCTTCGTCGGTCAGCAGACAGGTCTCGATAATCACCTTAAGCTTCGCCGTTCCCTTTGCCGCGTTCACGGCCGCGATATCCTCCCTGACCAGTTCCCAGTCGCCGCTTTTTACAGCGCCGATATTGATGACCATATCGATTTCCCCCGCTCCCGCCGCGACAGCGGTTCTGGCCTCCTCCGCCTTCACAGACGGGGCGGAAGCGCCCAGCGGGAAGCTGATGGTGCAGCAGGGGGTGACGCCGGAGCCCTTCAGCTCCTCCGCAATAAATGGAATCCAGCAGGGATTCACGCAGACGGAAGCAAAATGATACTGCTTCGCCTCATTGCAGACGGCCCGGATCTGTTCCCGGGAGGCTTCCGGCTTCAGAAGCGTGTGATCGATGTAGGACGCGAGCTCCTCGCGGGTGAGTGATAAGTTTGACATGACAGGATCCTCCTTATTTTCTGCCTGCAGCCAGGGTGCGGGGATACCGTTTTTTCTGCCGTTTTGTTTTACGTGTTTGCCGTCAGTCCCGCATGGCTGCATAGCCCGTTGCGGCAGAAAAACGATAACAAACAATTGAATATAACAATCATAGCATGGGAAATATCGGGTGTCAACTCGGAAAATATCGTCAAAAAGACAAAAAATAAAAATAAACGATAAATATATATTGACAAAACGCACAACATGCTGTAAAGTGAAATGCATAAAACAACAACAAACGAGAATAAAAAATAAAAAACAGCAACAAGAAACCAGTACATAGTGGATACATAGAATGGGGGAATCTTATAGAGGCAGACCGGATAAGTTCCGGTTCAGCGATAAATAATTCTATATTAAAAAGGAGGATTCATATGAAAAGGGTAGTAGCAATGTTACTGGCGGGAGTCATGGTACTCGGACTGGCAGCCTGCGGTTCCGGCGGCGAAGAGACGACAGAGCCTGCGGCAGAGGAAACCACAGAGGAAGCGGCAGAGACGGAAGAGACTGCGGAGGAAGCTCCGGCTGAGGAGACTGCTGACGCGGATTCAGGCGACAGCTATACGATTGGCGTACTTTTCAAGACCCTGTCCAGCCCCTACTGGCAGCTGATGCAGGAGGGCCTGGAGGAGCAGGTAGCGGCGCTTGACAATGTGACGATCGAAATCTTCGGAGCAGAGTCCGAGGAGGATCTGACCGGCCAGCTGAACCTGATGGAGAATATGATTACCAGCGGCAAGTATGACGCGCTCTGCGTTGCTCCGATTACGCCGACCAACCTGATTTCCGGCGTGGTAATGGCGAATGAGGCCAACATCCCCGTAGTAAACATCGACGAGAAGTTCGATATGGACGCTTTGGCAGAGGCCGGCGGCTACGTAGTTGGCTACGCGACGTCTGACAACGTAGCAGTGGGCGAGATGGCAGCGGACGAGATTATGAAGCAGTTCCCGGACGGAGCTGGCGTATGCATCGTAGAAGGCATCGCGGGCGCGACCTCCGGTGAGCTCCGCCGCGACGGCTGCCGCGACGCGCTGGAAGCAGCGGAAGGCTATGAGATTCTGGATGTACAGCCGGGAGACTGGGACAGACAGACTGCTCTCGACGTGGCGACCAACATGATCAACAAATACGGCGACGAGCTGGACGCTATTTTCACAGCGAACGACACTATGGCGAAGGGCGTTCTGCAGGCCATGATCAATACAGGAAGAGAGGATATTTTCCTGGTATCCACCGACGCTGATACAGAGGTCCAGGAAGGTATCGCAGCCGGCCAGCTGATTGCAGTTGTTCAGGATCCGGGCGGAATCGCATTCTCCTGCGTAGAGCAGGCAGTGGAGGCTCTGGAGAGCGGCAACTATGGTTCCGTAGACGAGCAGCCTGAGGATGTGCTGATTCCGGCTACCGTATATACCCAGGACAATATTGCCGAGCTTATGGGAACAGAGTAAATTACAGAGCACAGGAATGATATGGGGGTGCCTCAGTGCTGTCCGGCAAGACGGGCAAAGGGGGCGCCCCCTCTTAATCAGACGGACATAGAGGTGGAATATGGAAACATTGGTAGAAATGAAAGACATCCGGAAAGAATTTCCGGGAGTCGTCGCACTCGATCAGGTTTCTTTTGATGTGAAGGCAGGAGAGGTACACCTTCTTCTTGGAGAAAACGGCGCGGGCAAGTCCACCCTGATGAAAATCCTGAGCGGCATCTATACGCCTACCAGCGGCAGGATTGTGATGGGCGGTCAGGAGTATGCGGCGCTGACTCCGAAAAAATCAAAGGAGCTGGGAATCAGCATTATTTACCAGGAGCTGAGCGTCGTGAATGAGCTGTCCATAGCGGAAAATATGTTTGTGGGCAAGCTGCCTACAAAGAAGCTGTTTTCAGTGCTTCCTATTGTGGACAGGGCGGCATATGAGAAGAAGGCGGAAGAGGCGGCCAGACGTGTGGGCCTGAAAAAGCCTGTCAGCACCCTGGTGGGAGATCTCTCCATTTCGGAGAAGCAGATGGTAGAAATCGCGAAGGCGCTGGTAGAGAATTCAAAGCTGTTGGTAATGGATGAGCCGACCTCCTCCCTGACAGAGGAAGAGACAAGGAACCTGCAGAATATTATCCGCGAGCTGAGAGCGGAAGGCATCGGAATCGTATATATCTCCCATAAAATGAAGGAGCTCAGGGAGATTGGAGACAGAGTTACCATTTTAAAGGATGGCAGAACCGTCGCAACCAAGGAAATGACAGAGATTCATTCGGAGCAGGAGATCATTTCCATGATGGTAGGGCGGGAGCTCCAGAGTACCTTTTTCGGAAAGGAAGACGTGGACTATAAGCCGGAAAATATTATTTTTAAGGCGGAAAATATTAAAAGAAAAGATGGAAAGACACGGGATGTATCCTTTGAATTGTATAGAGGCGAGGTCCTGGGGGTCGCGGGCCTGGTAGGCGCCGGCCGGACAGAGCTGATGAACGCGATCTTTGCGGGCGAATCCTATGAGAGCGGAAGAGTCTGGCTGGATGGAAGGGAAGTGAAGATAGGAACTCCTTACACCTCCATAAAAAACGGGATCGCGATGATCACAGAAAACCGGAGAGAGACGGGAATTTTCCCTAATTTCGGAATCAAGGAAAATCTGGTGCTGGTGAACCGGCTGCTGAAATCCGGATGGGGCGGCTTCTATGGCATGATCCATGAGAAGCAGGACGAGAAGGTGGCGGAAAAGGAGCGGGAAGAGATGCAGGTAAAATGCGCTTCTCTCTCTCAGCTTATCACAGAGCTTTCGGGCGGAAACCAGCAGAAGGTCATCGTCGGAAAATGGCTGGCCGCCAACGCCAGAGTGCTGATTTTCGACGAGCCGACCAAGGGAATTGATATCGGAACCAAGACCGAGATGTATAAAATAATGAGAAGTCTGGCGGAGCAGGGCGTGGGAGTCATCATGATTTCCTCAGAGATGCCGGAGCTTCTGGGAATCTGCGACCGTATCATGGTGATGAATCAGGGCGTGAAAAAAGGCATTCTTGACAAAGCGGAAGTGACGGAAGAACTGATTCTTCAGACAGCGACAATGTAAAGGAGTAAGAAGCTATGAAAGCAAAGAATTTTAAAAGCTACTGGGAAAAATTCGGTACGCTGGCGATTTTTATTGTAATGTGGGGAGTCTTTGCCATCCTTGCGCCGGGCTCGTTCGCTACTTCGGGCAATTTTGTCCAGATTATCACGCAGAGCGCGACGATCATGCTGCTGGCCTGCGGAGAGTTTTTTGCGATTCTGCTGGGAGGCATCGATCTTTCTATCGGCTCCGTGGCTGCCTTTACCGGAATGATTACAGCCAAGCTGATGGTAGAGGGAGGCATGAACCCGTTTCTGGCGGTACTCCTTGGCGCTGTGCTGGGCGGAGCCCTCTGCGGCTTTATCAACGGAACCCTGATTAACCTGACGGGCGTGCATCCCTTTATCATCACGCTGGGCACCCAGTCTGTGTTCCGGGCCCTGACCCTGATTATCTCCAATGCGCAGGCGACCTTCGGCATGCCGAAGATTTTCACGCAGATTTTCGGCGGACTGTGGAACGGAATCCCCATGGCGGTCGTGATTGCTCTGATTGTGGCCCTGATCTGCTGGTTCGTCACCACGAAGCTGACCTTTGGAAGAAACCTGTACGTGATGGGCGGCAACCGCGACGCGGCCTGGTTTTCCGGAATCAATGTAAAACAGCACCTTCTGATGGTACATACGATTTCCGGCCTGTGCGCCGGCATCTGCGGAGCTGTGATGGCGGCGAGGCTTGGAGCCGCGGAGCCGAATACGGCTACCGGAGCGGAGACAGAAGCCATAGCGGCGGCGATTATCGGCGGCACCAGCTTCTTCGGAGGAAAGGGAAAGGTACCGAATGTGATTGTAGGCGCGCTGATTCTGGGACTAATCAGCAATGGTCTGAATATGTGCAGCGTTCCCACGTTCTATCAGAACCTGGCCACCGGTCTTCTGCTGATCGCGGCGGTAAGTCTGGATCAGGCAGTATCACGGAAAAAATAACACAAAGGGAGGATTTGCAGAATGGAACAGAAATTTGCCCCTTCACTGATGGCGATGGATCTGATGAATGTGCAGAAACAGATCGAAGGACTGAACCCTTACGCCTATTATTATCATGTGGATGTGATTGACTGGCACTATGCGAGAAACATGTGCCTGTCGCCAGAATTCATCGGGCAGCTCCGGAGGATTACCACGACCCCTCTGGACGTGCATCTGATGGTCAAGGATCTGGGAATGGAGATTATCGAGGCGGTAGCGGACGCGGGAGCGGATATCATTTCTCTGCCCCAGGAGGAAATCGGGAAAAATGCGTTCAAATATATTTCCTACATAAAGGGTCGGGGGAAAAAATTCGGCGTGGTGCTGGATCCGGCGACCCCTCTGTCCGTACTGCAGTATTATCTGAAGGAGATTGATCTCCTGACCTTTATGGGAGTCACGCCAGGCTTCGCAAGGCAGAGCCTGATTGAGCCTGTGCTGGACAAAATCCGGGAGGCCCACGCGCTGCGGGAAAAAATGGGTTATACCTTTGAGACGCAGATCGACGGCGGCTGCCATAAGGCGACGATGAAAAAGGTGAGCGAGACGGGAGTGGACATTATCATTATGGGAGCGACCTGTCTGTTCAGCCAGGATCGCGATATGGGCGTGGCCTGGAGGAAGATGATCGCGGATTATGAGGAATGGACGCATGAAGGATGAAAAAGCAATCGGAATCGACATTGGGGGAACCAATTTCCGGATCGGCGCGGTGAGCCGGGACGGGAGCGTGGAGCATTTTGAGAAAATCTCCAGCCAGGTGCTCTGCGGCCCGGGCGAAGCGGTGGAGCAGCTGGAGACCCAGATCCGGGAGTACCTGGACAGATATCGGCTGTGGGAACAGACCCGGGCGGTAGGAATCGGCTTTCCCTCTCCGGTGGACGCGGCGAAGGAGGTCGTCTACAACTGCCCGAACCTTCAGAATGAAAACGGAGGCTTCGACGGCCGGAATGTGGTACGGTTCCTGGAGGAAGGACTGAAGCTTCCTGTCTATATCAATAAGGACGCGAACAATCTGCTGCAGTATGAGATCGCGGTCCACGGCTGGAAGGGAAAGGGAATCACCATAGGAGTCTATTACGGAACGGGAATCGGGAACAGCGTATATCTGGAGGACCACTTCCTGGGAGGAAAGCATGGAACGGCCTGCGATGTAGGGCACATCCCCTTTTATCTGAGCGATCGGTACTGTACCTGCGGCAACCGGGGCTGCGCGGAGTGCTACGCGTCCGGTCATGTGCTGAAGGATATCTGGCGGGAGCATTATGGAGACGAGGAATTTGCCATGATATTCAGAAATCACAGCGGAGACAGACCGGTCCGGGAATTTCTGGAGGCGATGGCCATCCCGATGGCTTCGGAAATCAATATCTTCGATCCGGACCGCGTCGTGGTGGGCGGAGGCGTCATGGAGATGGAAGGCTTTCCGGAGCAGACCTTCTGGGATTATGTGTATGAATTTACGAGAAAGCCCTGTCCCGGAAGAGATTTTGAGATTTGGCACGCCAGCCGGGAGCCGGGAGCGGGTACGGCGGGCTCCGCGTTCTACGCCTTCGAGCAGCTGGAAAAAAGGAAAGGAGACAATCATGACTGAAAAAGAGAGAAAGCTGAAGCTTGGTTCCGCGCAGATCCGGCTTGAGACTCTGAAAATGCTGAAATGGAGAGGATACGGACACCTGGGAGGCGCTATGTCCATCGTAGAGCTTCTGTCCGTTCTCTATAATGAAGTGCTGAAATACGATCCGGAGCGTCCGGACTGGACGGACAGGGACTATGTGGTGCTGTCCAAGGGACACAGCGGCCCGTCCCTCTATGCCGCTCTGGCCCTGCATGGCTTTTTTGATAAGGAATGGCTCTATACCCTGAATGAAGGAGGAACGAGGCTGCCCTCCCATCCTGACAGGCTGAAGACCCCGGGCGTGGACGCGACGACGGGATCTCTGGGCCAGGGCACCTCCGTGGCGGCCGGGCTGGGTATGGCTCTGCGCCTGGAAAAGAAGGCCTCTGATCAGAGAGTCTATCTGATCGTCGGAGACGGCGAGCTGAACGAGGGCCAGTGCTGGGAAGCCTTTCAGTTCCTGGCGCACCAGAAGCTGCACGAGGTAATCGTGATCATCGACTACAACAAGCGGCAGCTGGACGGCAGACTGGAGGACATTATCAGTCCCTTTGACTTAAAGGGCAAGATGGAAAGCTTTGGCTTCCGGGTTCTGCCTGCAGACGGAAAAAATGAGAATTCCATCCTGGAGGCTCTGACGGAAGCGAAACAGATAGAGGATTCTGCGGTCTGCGTGCTCCTGGATACGGTGAAGGCGCAGGGAGTTCCCTATTATGAGGACAAGGACGACAGCCATGCTCCGAAGTTCGACGAGAAGGCCAGACAGGCGCTGGACGAAGTGATAGAGAGGCTGGAGAAATTTGTGGAAGAAGGAGGCGGACAGAATGTGGACTCTAGCAGATAAGGACGGAAGCGTGGAGATGCGGAAGGTGTTCGTGGAAACGCTGGACGCATTGATGAAGGAAGACAGCCGCGTCATAGCCCTGGAAGCGGATCTGGGCGGCGCTTCCGGTTTTTCGAAGCTGAAAAAGACTCACCCGGAGCAGTTTATTAACGTAGGAATCGCGGAAGCCAATATGATGGGAATCGCCGCCGGCCTGTCCATGCGGGGGCGCGTACCGTTTGTCCACACCTTTGCGCCCTTCGCGGTGCGGCGGGCCTGCGATCAGATTTTTCTGGAGGGCGCCTATGCCGGGAACACGATCAATATCTATGGCTCAGATCCCGGCGCCTGCGCCGCCCAGAACGGCGGCACCCACACGACGCTGGAGGATATCGCCATCATGCGGGCGATTCCCACGGTGGAGGTCTATGATCCGGCGGACGGCGTACAGCTGCGCTGGCTGATCCGGGAGCTGGCAGGGAAAAAGGGAGTGCATTATATCCGGGCAGCCAGAAAGGGAATGCCGGATATCTACGCGGACGGCTCTGATTTTCAGATCGGAAAGGGAAATCTGATCCGGGAAGGGAAGGATGTGCTGATCGTCGCGGCCGGTTTGGGACTGAAGCTTTCGCTGACTGCGGCGGAGCGGCTGGAGGCGGAAGGGATCTCAGCCGGAGTCATCGACATGTTCACGATAGCGCCGCTGGATACGGAGCTTTTGAAGGAGCAGATTCCTGGGAAAAAACTGGTGGTAACCGTGGAGAACCATGGCATTACGAACGGCCTGGGCAGCGCGGCAGCGGAGGTAATGGCTGAAGAAGGCTATGGAATCCGTCTCTGCAGAATCGGCAGCAGGAACCAGTTCGGACAGGTAGGAAGCCAGGAATATCTGATGAAGGCCTATGGCCTGACGGTAGAAAACATTGTAGATACGGTGAAACGCCACTTGTAACACCCTGGAAATCGTGATATGATTTTCCTGAGTAAGAGCTCTCAGCCGGCAGGAGCGGTCTTGCCGGCCGGGAGCCGTATTTATTTCCCGCGGGCGGAGGAAAGGAAGAGTATGGCGGAAAGACAGGCGCAGACACAGCTGTTTGCGGAAGAGAGAAAACAGGAAATTATGAAGATGCTGAGACAGCAGACGAAGCTGGTCG
>CALWMW010000157.1 GCA_944382085.1 uncultured Lachnospiraceae bacterium
GCTGTCCGGAAGGCGGCAGAGGCCAGGGTGGCCGTACCTTTGAGGGAGGAAGGTGTAGAGGTCCGGGATCCCGTGCAGGCCATTCCATGAAAAGTGCCAAAGCGCCGGTGGAGGCAAAACCGCTGGAAAAGGAAAGCCGGAAACGGACGGAGAAGGGAGACCGCAACCGTACCGAAAAGGGGGAGAAGCTGGAGAGAATGGAACGCACGGTGCGTCCCGGACAGAAACCCCAGAAGAACGCGCAGAAAACCTCCAAAAACGCAAAGCAGGCAGAGCCTAAGCCGGTGGAGAAGCCGGAAGAGACCATTAAGAATATTACGATTCCTGAGAAGCTGACGATCAAGGAGCTTGCGGACGCCATGAAGGTTCAGCCGGCGGCGATTGTCAAAAAGCTTTTCCTTCAGGGAACCATGGTCACCGTGAACCAGGAGATTGACTTTGACAAAGCGGAGGAGATCGCTTTGGAGTTCAACTGTATCTGCGAGAAGGAAGTAAAGGTGAATGTGATCGAGGAGCTTCTCAAAGATACGGAAGATCAGGCGGAGACTCTGGTACCCAGATCGCCCGTGGTCTGTGTGATGGGGCATGTTGACCATGGAAAGACCTCGCTTCTGGACGCGATCCGGAATACGCATGTGATTGACAAGGAGGCCGGCGGAATCACGCAGCACATCGGCGCTTATGTGGTATCCATTGACGGTCAGCGGATTACCTTCCTGGATACGCCCGGCCATGAGGCGTTTACCGCCATGCGTATGCGGGGAGCGAACGCCACGGATATCGCGATTCTGGTTGTAGCGGCGGACGACGGCGTGATGCCCCAGACGGTGGAGGCCATCAACCATGCGAAGGCCGCGGGAATTGAAATCATCGTGGCGGTGAATAAGATCGATAAGCCCAGCGCCAATGTGGAACGGGTAAAACAGGAGCTTTCCGAATATGAGTTGATTCCGGAAGACTGGGGCGGAAGCACCATCTTTGTTCCGGTCTCCGCCAAGACCCATGAGGGAATCGACACCCTGCTGGAGATGATTCTGCTGACCGCGGAAGTATCCGAGCTGAAAGCGAATCCGAACCGCAAGGCCAGAGGTCTTGTGATTGAGGCAGAGCTGGATAAAGGAAAGGGACCCGTGGCTACGGTTCTGGTACAGAAGGGAACCCTTCATGTGGGAGATCCCATTGCGGCAGGGTCCTGCTACGGAAAGGTCCGCGCTATGATGGATGACAAAGGACGCAGAGTGAAGGAAGCGGGACCGTCCACGCCGGTGGAAATCCTGGGCTTCAGCGACGTGCCCAACGCAGGGGAAATCTTTATGGTTCTGGATTCCGAAAAAGAAGCCAGAAGCTTTTCCGAAACCTTTATCAGCGAGGGAAGAGAGCGGATGCTGGAAGAGACAAAATCCAGAATGTCTCTGGACGATCTGTTCTCTCAGATTCAGGCGGGCAATCTCAAGGAACTGGATATTATTGTGAAAGCGGACGTCCAGGGATCGGTAGAAGCGGTGAAGCAGAGCCTTCTGAAGCTCTCCAATGAAGAAGTAATTGTGAAAATTATACACGGCGGCGTAGGCGCCATCAACGAATCCGATGTGATTCTTGCTTCCGCTTCCAACGCGATTATCATCGGCTTTAACGTAAGGCCGGACGCAGTCGCCAAGGCTACCGCGGAGCGCGAGGGCGTGGACGTTCGTCTGTACCGCGTGATTTACGACGCGATTGCTGATGTGGAAGCCGCCATGAAGGGAATGCTGGATCCGGTATACGAAGAAAAGGTCATCGGCCACGGAGAAGTGCGCCAGCTCTTCAAAGCCTCTGGAGTGGGAACCATTGCAGGAAGCTATGTGACCGACGGAGTATTCCAGAGAGGCTGTTCGGTTCGTATTTTCCGGGAGGGCAAGCAGATTTACGAAGGAGCCCTTGCTTCCCTGAAGCGGTTTAAGGATGACGTAAAAGAAGTGAAGGCCGGATATGAGTGCGGTCTTGTGTTTGAAAAATTCAACGAGGTGCAGGAGGAAGATACGGTAGAAGCTTATATTATGGTGGAGGTTCCCAGATAGAGCCGGAAGGAATGAGGAAGAGATGAGAAAAAACAGCATAAAGAATACGCGCATTAACGGCGAAGTTCAGAAGGAACTGTCTAAATTGATTCAGAATGAGATTAAGGATCCGAGAATTGCGCCCATGACTTCCGTGGTGGCTGTGGAGGTTGCGCCGGACTTAAAGACGTGCAAAGCTTATATTTCCGTTCTGGGAAATGAACAGGAATGCCAGGATACTCTTGCGGGCCTCAAAAGCGCGGAAGGGTATCTGCGCAGACAGCTCGCCCATACGGTAAATCTCAGAAACACCCCTGAGATCCGTTTTGTTCTGGATCAGTCTATTGCCTATGGCGTTACTATGTCGAAGCTGATTGACGATGTCGTATCCGGCATCCACAGAGAAGAAGGAGAGGAAGAAAATGAATCGGAAGCCTAATCTTGTTCAGGAACTGAAAGAGGTAAAGACGGTAACGATTGCAGGACATATCCGTCCCGACGGGGATGCGGTAGGTTCCTGTATGGGACTGTACCTTTATTTAAAGGAAAACTATCCCCAAATGGACGTTAAAGTGTATCTGGACAAAATTCCGGAAGCCTATTCCATTCTCTCGCATTCAGAAGAGATCTGCCATTCCTGTGAAGAGGAGAGAAATTCGGATCTGTTCTTCTGCCTGGACTGCGGAGATGAGCAGCGCCTGGGAGAGGCGGCGAAATACAAAAAAAGCGCCGGCAGAACCATCTGCGTGGATCATCACATCAGCAACGAAGGGTTCTGCGATGTGAATTATATTGTCCCGGAGGCAAGCTCTACCTCTGAACTGATTTATACGCTCCTGGAAGAGAACAAGGTTTCCAGGGAAGCGGCGGAAGCCCTCTACATGGGGATTGTCCATGATACCGGTGTGTTCCGGCATTCCAACACGACGCCGGAAACCATGGAAACAGCGGCCGCCCTTCTGCGAAAAGGAATTGACGGTTCCAGAATTATCAATCAGACGTTTTATGATAAAACGTATTACCAGAATCAGATCCTGGGACGGGCCCTTCTGGAGAGCATCCTGCTTATGGACGGAAAGATTATCTTCAGCGCGGTTCGCCGCGGCCAGATGGCGTTTTACGGCGTGGGACCTTCCGATCTGGACGGGATTGTTCAGACGCTTATGAGCACCACCGGTACGGAGGCGGCAATCTTTATGTATGAGACGCAGCCGCAGGTGTTTAAAGTGAGCCTCAGATCCAGAGATAAAATCGACGTAAGCGTGATCGCCGGGTACTTCGGAGGAGGAGGCCACGTCCATGCAGCCGGATGCACCATGCAGGGAACGATGTATGATGTGGTAAATAACATTACGTATCATATGGAAAAACAGCTGCTTGCGGCGGAGGGAGCCGAAGAGGCGGAAGACGGCGGAATGCCTTCGGAGACAGAACTGTGATTCATGGGATCTTAAATATTTACAAGGAAAAAGGATATACCTCTCACGACGTCGTGGCAAAGCTCAGAGGAATCCTGCGCCAGAAAAAGATCGGGCATACCGGGACGCTGGATCCGGAAGCGGAAGGCGTTCTTCCGGTCTGCCTGGGAAATGCTACCAGGGTTTCTGAGTTTCTTACGGACAAACAGAAGTCTTACCGGGCTGTTCTCTGCCTGGGCCGGACGACGGACACCCAGGACGCCACGGGAAATACCCTGCGGGAGGACGCAGCCTCCTGTACGGAGGAGGAGATAAAGGACGCCATGGCGTCCTTTCTTGGAGAACAGGAGCAGATTCCTCCCATGTATTCGGCGCTGAAGGTGGATGGAAGAAGACTGTATGATCTGGCCAGACAGGGAATGGAAGTCGAGAGAAAACCAAGAAAAGTCTGCTTTTACGAGATCCGGTTCGAAGGGATGGAGCTTCCTTACGTGACGTTTTCCGTAACGTGTTCAAAAGGAACTTATATCCGTACGCTCTGCCACGATCTGGGGGAAAAGCTTGGATGCGGAGGATGCATGGAGGCTTTGGTGCGAACCAGATCCGGGGAGTTTGCGCTGGAAAACAGCCATACGCTGCAGGAGGTTCAGGACGCGTGCCGGGAAGGACGGCTGGAAGAGCTCCTTTACCCCACGGATTTTGTTTTTTCCGGTTTTCCGAAACGAAGCGTAAACGAATCGGGGCAGAAGCTTTTGAAAAACGGAAACCCGCTTCCGGCACAGGCGGTGCTGGAAGCAGACCAGAAGCCGAGGGACGGACAGGAATACCGGATATACGATCCGGACGGGCGATTTACGGCGGTGTACCGCTGGGAACAGAAGCGGATGTGGTACCGCCCGGTCAAGATGTTTTTGCCTGACTGAGAAAAGAAAAAGGAAGCGGAAGTTTGCATGAAATATTACAGCGGTACAACGGATTTTTTCTCGGAACAGCCCTGCGCGGTGACTCTGGGGAAATTCGACGGAATGCACCGGGGACATCAGAAGCTTTTTCAGAAGGTCTGCAGCCAGGAAGGGCTGAGACGGACGGTTTTTCTTATTGCTCCGGAAAAGAACCCCTGTCTTCTTACCAGGGAAGAAAAAAAGAAAAAGCTTCTGGAATGGGGGTTTGATCTTGCGGTGGACTGTCCTTACATTCCGGAGATTCTTGGCATGGTGCCGGAACAGTTCATAGAAAAGGTGCTTTTCGAGAGACTCAAGGTACGGTACATTGCCGTGGGCACGGATTTCCGGTTTGGATATGGCAGAGAAGGCGATGTGGCCCTTCTCGGACAGCTTCAGGAGAAGTACCACTACCGGCTGGAGGTTATGGAAAAGGAGAAGTACAAGGACAAGGTGATCAGCAGCACCTACGTAAGGGAAGCGGTTCAGGACGGAAAGATCGAACTGGCGAACGCCCTTTTGGGATTTCCCTATCCGGTGCTTGGGAAAATTGTCCATGGCCATCATCTTGGCCGGAGCCTCGGTATGCCTACCATCAATCTGGTGCCGGACAAGCGGAAAATACTGCCGCCTCCGGGCGTCTATTTCACCAGAGCGCGCATATCGGGCGCATCGTATAAAGGGGCGACAAACGTTGGATACAAGCCTACCGTGGACGGCAGTTTTCTGGGAGTGGAGACGTATCTCTACGATTTGGATGAGGATCTTTACGGAAAGGAAGCGGAAGTCAGTTTTTTACATTACCGACGTCCGGAGCAGAAGTTTTCGGATCTGGATGCTCTGAAAACGCAGATGCTTCGCGACCTGGAGGCAGGAAGGGAGTTCTTTGCATGAACCATGAGTTATGGCTGCTGAGCTGCGTTCTTTTTATTCTGGGAGGCGTCTTCGCGGCGGCTTCCCTGTATGTTCGGTATAAAATACAGAAACAGGAGCGGTATCAGGGGCATACGGAAGCGAGAGTGGTGGATCTTGTGACGGAAAACCGGGAGGGAGCGTTTTCCCTGTCCCAGTTTGGGAACCGTCAGGCCGCGGTTCTGGAATACTATGCGGAGGGGAAGCTTTACAAAGTCACCGACGAAACCGACGCCTATCCTTGTCCGTTTCACCTGGGACAGCGGCTTTCCATCTGCTATAATACGGAGAATCCCAAAGAATATGTCATCGTGCGGAGGGATTTTTGGAGATGCCTTCGCATGGTATTTGCCGCGGGGGGAATCCTTCTGGTTCTTGCCGGGTGCGCGGTGTTTTTGATTTACGCCCAGCGAAGAGGTTAAGAAGAAATCTGGTTGACTCTGTGCCGGGAATATGATATAGTATACCAGTATGAATTCATCCGATACTCGTAAATCTGGACACTCCGACCGGTTTCTTAGCATCAGGCGGTTAGAAAAGAAGTAGGAAACATCATGATTTCAAAAGAAAAGAAGACAGCTATCATCAATGAGTATGCGAGAAAACCTGGC
>CALWMW010000158.1 GCA_944382085.1 uncultured Lachnospiraceae bacterium
CCTTTCTCACATCCCATCCCAGAATCCGGGCAGCCATTTCGTCCGGATATCCTTCTTTGTGGAGATTCCGGATCACGGCAGCGGCTGTTTTTCTTGCGCCCTGCTTTCTGCCACGCTGTTCTCCTCGCTGTTCTCCTCGCTTCTCACCGCGCCGTTCCCCTTCTGCAATCATTTCTTCCAAGGCTGTACACATATCAATCTCTCCTTCCTCTTTCTGTTCTGCCAGAGCCGCCAACCGTTCTGAATTTAAAAAAGCAGCCAATACGGAGACTTCCTCTTTTCCCAAAGGCTCCAGTTCTGTGATTCTCTTTCTGCGCAGCTCATAAGCTGCTTTTAAAATCTTTCTCACTTCTGGATCGCGAAATTCCGAACCATCGCTTTCATTTATGGAAAACACAAAAATCCGGTATTCATTGAAATAAGGCCGCAGCTCTTCCGGCACTTCTACAAGATCCGACAATTTTCTCGGTCCATTCCAGGGCTCTTCCCCGTAATAAATCACAATGGTAGCTTGTACACAGAGCCGATCTGTCTTTCCAAAACCACACAGATATTCTGCAGATGTCTTTAAATCCTTTTCTTTCTTGTGTCGGGCGGAAATCCGTCTGCGCTGTCTTTCATATTCCAGAGCATCATACAGCATCACCCGTTCCGGAAGGGTGAATTCCTCCTTCCATTGATTTTCAATTCCCAGGACCGCCAGAAAATTCCCGTTCCAGCGTTTAAAAACATCCCGGTATTTCTCTACCGTAATCCTCCCTCCGTTCCTGACAATCTCCGTAGAGAGATCCGAGCCTGCTTCCGAAAGCATCTCCGGAAAAACCACCTGTTTCCCTTTGAAAAAAACAGTGTTGTATAAATCTGCGAAATGCGAACTCTCTCCCCAAAATTCCTTGAGTTTCGCATCTGACTTCACAAGACGCCTCCTTTCTTTCATATATTAAATGATATTTATTTACAATATAGTATATCCGATTCCTGTAATTCCTGCAACTGTTTTTCCGTCGAAAGAAGAAACGGGAAGACCTGACCAACACAGGTTCTTCCCGTTTCTTCTTTTTATCTGGAAGCCTCCAGCTTCTCGTAAATCTTCCTGAGCTTTTTCACAAGCTTCAAAATCCCGCCTTCCTCAAAGGGACTTTCCAATCCGGCTTTTTCCAGCATACATTGGAAAAAGTCGGAGGCAGACAGCCGGCAGAAGGCGAGGTAGCTCTTCCAGGCGTCTTCCCGGTTCTCCTCCATCCAGATCCGGTATTGGAACGCGTCCGTCTGGGCAATGGCATAGTCGATATAGTAAAAGGGCAGGCTGTAGATGTGATGCTGCCTCTGCCAGAAACCGCCTTTTTCATAAAAAGAGGAGGCTTCCCCATAGATAAGATGCGGCTTATATTCCCGCTCCAGCTTCTTCCAGGCTTCCTTGCGTTCTCCGGGGGTAAGCTCCGGATGGTCGTACACGATATGCTGAAACTCATCTACCATACACCCGTAGGGAATAAACACGGCCGCATCCTCCAGCTGCGCCAGAAGAAAATCTCCGGCCCGATCCCCGAAGAACCAGTTCATCCAGGGATTCGTAAAGAATTCCATGGACATGGAATGGGTTTCCGCCGTCTCCATGGTAATATCCCAATGCTCCCGCACCGGATCTTCTTTCCCAATGAGGTATCCCTGGAAGGCATGGCCGCATTCATGGGTAATGACGTCCACGTCTCCGCTGGTCCCGTTAAAGTTGGCAAAGATAAAGGGCGCTTTGAATTCCGGAAGGTACTCCATGTATCCGCCTACCTGTTTGTTTTTCCTGGCAAAAACGTCCAGAAGCTCCTTCTCCATCATAAAACGGAAAAATTCTGAAGTCTCCGGCGAGAGCGCGTCGTACATCCTAAGCCCTGTCTCCAGAATCTCCGTGGGCGTTCCGGTGGGCCTGGGGCTTCCCTCCGGAAAGCTGACGCCCTCGTCCAGATGGTACAGCTTCTCAAGTCCCAGTCTCTTCCTGCGGTTCTCCCAGATCTCCTCCGCGAAAGGAACCCAGTCCTTTTTAATCTGCGCCCGGAAGCGCTCCACTTCTTCCCTGCCATAGCTGCTGCGCATCATCCGGCAGTAGCCCAGAGGCGTATACGTCTCAAATCCAAGTTTTCTGGCCTGAAGCGTCCGGTTCTTTACCAGGAGGTCATAGATCTCATCCAGTTCTTCCTGAATGCTTTCATAAAAGGAATTCACCTTTTCGGCGGCAAGGATTCTCACATCCCGATCCCGGCTGGTAAGATAAGGCGTCATCATAGAAAGATTCAGGCTCTCTCCCTCCCAGGGAATCCTGGCTCCCGCCAAAAGCTTCTCATACCGGGTCACCAGGGCGTTTTCCTCCTGCATCAGGGAAATAATCTCCGGGCTCACCGATCTGGCCGCCAACTCCATATTGGCAAACGCAGGCTTTCCGATCACCTGTTCCAGCTCCTTTCGGTGAGCCGAATGGAGGAGCAGATTCTTATACTCCACTTCCCGGTTGGAAAACTCCGGAAGCATCTGGTCATAATAATCCTTCTCCCCGCTGTAAAAGGGATCGGAGGTATCCATACTGTGTCGGATGCTGGCCAGCACAGTCATCGTCTTTACATGGTCCGAAAGAGCGTAGTACCTCTTATGGGCCGCCATCTCTTCCTCCCAGGTTTTCGCCTGCTGGAAGGCCTCCATAATATTCTGAAGTTCCTGTCCCGCCTGTTCAAAATCCACCCGGCGGTAGGGCATGTCCTGAAATTTCATTCCGCTTTTCACTCCTGTCTGTCTTATCTTTTTAGAATGCGCGTTTTGGGCTTTTTCATACTACCTACGATTATACCGTAGACGCAGATTCTTTACAATTCATTTCCCGGCAAAAAATTCCGGCGAGCCTAGGCTGCAAAAAGCCTCGGCCCGCCGCCTTTTCTTCTTCTCAGGAAGCCGTTCCAATCTGATGTACGGACAAAGACGCATCCGAATACAGGAAATTTCCTCCGCTTCCGACTACCTGAAGAACGGAAGGCGTCGTCGTCACCTGTACGATCTGGGAAAAGGCCAGGCTGTCGCTGTCCGAATCGCTCTGGAAGGTCTGGCTGGCAGTAGCTCCGGGAAGCGCGGTCCCGTCCTGTTCCAGATATAGACGGATCTCCTGAGGAACCGTGGCGCCGGTCACCGGAGAAACCGTTCCATTAAAAGCTACATTGTACATTCCGGGCTGCGAGATGGTAAACGGCGCCGTTCCCGCCGTGTGCGAAATCGCCGTTCCGGAAACTGCCGCATTCTGGTCGAAAACCAGAGGATTTCCTGCTGTCCCCGGCGAAGCCGGAGTGGAATACGCATTCAGGGCCTGTGCCTGCGCTCCCGACGCGCCCGTATCTCCTCTTGGAATCACAAAGTCCAGAACCGCGTTCTGATCGGTTCCGCTGTTGGTCACAGACGCATCCGTCCCCGGATCGCCGGTCGCCACCGTTCCCACCTGAACGGTGGCGGCAGGGCCGGCGGCTCCTGTAGGGCCGGTTGGTCCCGTAGCTCCCGTCGGACCGCTGATCCCCGTCGGGCCGGTTGGTCCCGTGGCTCCCGTAGCTCCTGTCGGACCGCTGATCCCTGTCGGACCGGTTGGTCCCGTGGCTCCCGTATTTCCCTGGAGCCCTGGTACGCCCGGTTCCCCCTGAGGGCCGGTCGCACCCGCCGGGCCAGTGGCTCCGGGACATCCGGGCCGTCCGGGAGGCCCCGGAGGGCCGGGAGGGCCAGGCGGGCAGGAAGGCTTGGGACGGCATCCGCAGCCGCAGGACTGTTCCTGCATCTCCTGATCTCTTCTATTCAAAAACCATGCCATATTTTTCTCTC
>CALWMW010000159.1 GCA_944382085.1 uncultured Lachnospiraceae bacterium
GTAAGGTCCGACCAGATTTCGTCGGAGATCACCACGCAGTCGTTTTTCTGATAGACCTCCATGGCCGCTTCGATTTCCCAGCGCTCCCACACTCGACCGCAGGGGTTATGGGGGCTGCAGAATACGGCGGCGTGGATGCGGTGCTTTTTCAGCTTCGCGTCCATATCGTGGAAATCCATGCGCCAGACTCCGTTTTCATCCAGCTTGAGAGGACTGTGGACAATCCGGTATCCGTTTCCTTCCAGACTGCCGGTAAAACCGATATAAGTGGGGCTGTGGACCAGCACCGCGTCGCCGGGAGCGGCAAAGGCGCGCAGAGCGGAGACGACGCCTCCCAGCACACCGTTTTCGTATCCGATGCATTCTTTGGTAAGCGTCTCCACACCGTTGCGGTTTTTCTGCCAGGACAGGATCGCGTCATAATATTCCTCCCTGGGATTGAAATAGCCGAACGCCGGGTGGCTTACCCGTTCGAGAATGGCTTTCTGGACAGAGGGCGCCGTAGGGAAATTCATATCCGCCACCCACATGGGAATGGCGTCGAAGCCTTCGGCGGGCGCCTGGGGAGCGCCGGGATTTTTCCCAAGTCCGTCTACGGCCAGAGCGTCTTTGCCCCGTCGGTCAAGGACGGATGTAAAATCAAACTTCATAACCTGGTTCTCCTTTTCTTCTGTGTTTTATGCCGGGAAAATGCAAAGCTTTGCGCCGGGCTCGGTCCGCTGAAGAAGAAAGACCATATTTTCTTCGGCCACCGCCACACAGCCGCCGGTGTAAGGCTTCGGGCCGCTGCAGTGGAAAAAAATGGCGGAGCCGCGTCCGTAAACGCATTCCCGGTTGAAATCGGTAAAGAAACCGTAATGATAATGGGGTGCAAATTCTATGAGATGTTCTCCCAGACATTCGTGGGGAGTTTCGCGGATGTCGATCAGCTGATTGTAGGCGTGTTCGTCCCCACACCAGTACAGGTTTGGATGGATCTTCACATAGTCCATACGGGCTCCGGGATTGTCCTTGATCCCAAAGGCGCTGGTCAGGCTGAAAATTCCCACGGGGGTTTTCTCATCCCCTTCTTTGATTTTGCCGATCCCTTCTCTTCCCACATAGCCGGGACAGGAAAGCAGACAGTCCCAGCCGGAGGACGTCTTCTGGTACAGAGATACCAGGGCTTCTGTGCCTCCCGTATATTTTACAAAGATCAGCTGCTTTACCTGGGAATCCTGGCGGTAATCCCGGAGAATCCGGTTCCAGCGATCTTCCTTCGTCAAAAGAGCTTCCTGCATAAAGGTTTCTCCCTTCCTGTTTGTCTCCTTCATATTGCCATAAAAAGGTGGCTTTTTCAACAGAATTTTGGTAAGATAGTACTGTTGCGCGGCGCTCCCTGCAGGGATGAGTTGCGCGAATGAAAAAGGAGTGTTATGATCTAGATTGATTGAAAACAGCGAGAGGGGAAGAAACGTATGCGGCTTTTGTTTATCCGGCACGGCGATCCGGATTATATCAATGATACTCTTACGGAAAAGGGACATAAGGAAGCCATGCTTCTGGCGGGAATCGCGGACCGGCTGAACCTGGGGACCTGCTATGTGTCGCCCCTTGGTCGGGCCAGGGACACGGCTTCTTATTCTCTGGAAAAGACGGGAAAGCCAGGGACGGTGCTGAACTGGCTGGAAGAGTTTCCCGCCAGGGTTGATCTGAATTTATCCGAAGAGCTGCAGGGCGCTTATAACGACTGCAAAAAATTCAACGGCAAATATATCCCAAGGATTCCCTGGGATCTTCTGCCGTCTTACTGGACAAAGCGGCCGGAATATCTGGACCGGGAGGCCTGGAGAAATTCGGAGGTCGCGCGGTGCAGCGATACGGTACAGCTTTACGATTCGGTTACCGGGAAGTTTGACGCGCTGCTGGCGGAGCGGGGCTATATCCGGGAAGGATTCCGCTACCGCGTGGAGCGGGAATCCAAGGAAACCATTACGTTTTTCTGTCATTTCGGAATCACCTGCGTGCTGCTGTCCCATCTTTGGAACGTATCGCCTTTCGCCCTCTGGCACAGCCTGGTGCTGGCGCCCACTTCGGTTTCTGAGGTGGTGACGGAGGAGCGGGAGAAGGGCTGCGCCTCTTTTCGGGCGACAAAGCTGGGAGATCAGTCCCATCTGCTCCTCGCAGGGGAAGCGCCCTCCTTTGCGGCGCGGTTCTGCGAGGTGTTTTCCGATAAAGAATACCGCCACTGAGGCGAGAAGAAAACGAAAAGGAGGAAGGGAAATTCCCTTTAACAATATGATAGAAGAGAAAGTGATTCCGATTGCCCTGCTGGGCTTTGGAACAGTAGGCTACGGAACGTATCAGGTGCTCAAACGCCAGGAACCGGAAATGGTAAAAAAGACGGGAGCCAGGCTTGAGATCAGGAAAATATTAGTCCGGGACGTAAAAAAAGCCGCCGCAAAGGTGGAGGATCCCTCCCTGATTACCGATTCCTGGGAAGAGATTCTGGAGGATCCCAAGATTCAGATTGTGGCGGAGCTGATGGGAGGACTGGAGCCGGCGGGGACGTATATCCGTCAGGCGCTTCTGGCCGGGAAGCATGTGGTGACGGCCAACAAGGACCTTCTGGCGCAGAACCATGGAAAGCTTCTGGATCTGGCGGGAGAGAAAGGCTGCGACCTTCTGTTCGAGGCGGCGGTGGCGGGCGCTATCCCGGTGATCACCCCGCTAAAGCAGTCTCTGGCCGCCAACCGTTTGGATGAGATTATGGGGATTGTCAATGGTACCACCAATTTTATCCTGACCAGAATGAATCAGGAGGGGATGGAATTTTCAGAAGCGCTGTCTCTGGCCGCAGATCTGGGGTACGCCGAGGCGGATCCCACAGCGGACATCGAGGGGCTGGACGCGGGAAGAAAGGTGGCCATCCTGGCTTCCATCGCTTATCATTCCAGGGTGGCGCTGGAAGACGTACACATTGAGGGAATTACAAAAATCACGGCGAAGGATATGCAGTACGCGCGGGAAATGGGCTGCGTCATCAAGCTGATCGGCATGAGCCGCTGCGACGGCGGGCAGATCGAAGCTTATGTGGCTCCCATGCTGATTCCCAGCTCCCATCCCCTGGCGTCGGTAAACGACGCGTACAACGCGGTGTTTGTCCATGGGGACGCGGTGGGAGACGCCATGTTTTTCGGGAAAGGAGCCGGACAGCTTCCCACAGCCAGCGCGGTGGCCGGAGATCTTTTTGAGATTGCCAGGAATATCCTTCACGGCTGCTGCGGAAGAATTTCCTGTACCTGTTATAAGCACCTTCCGGTGCGTCCGATGAAAGAAGTAAAGAGCCGGTACTTCCTGCGCTTCCTGGTGGAGGACCGCGCCGGCGTGCTGGCGGAGCTGTCGGCGGTGTTCGCGCGGTATCAGGTGAGCGTGGAACAGGTGATGCAGAAAAAGAAGCAGGGCCATTGGGCGGAGCTTGTGATTATTACCGAAGAAGTCAGGGAAGGGGACATGGAGCAGGCGCTTCTGGCGATTCAGGAGAAGGACTGTACCAGAGAGATTTCCTCTGTGATCCGGGCGTATGGAGAACCGGAAAATTAAAAGAGAAAAAGTAAGGAGCATCCAATGGGAGAGAACACGAGAAACGGAAAAGCGGTCCTGGTGGTGAGCTTTGGGACCAGTTATCCGCAGACCAGAGAAAAAACCATTGACAAGATCGAGGAAGAGATTCATCTGGCGTATCCGGAGTTTGCCCTGTACCGGGCATGGACCAGCAAAATGATTATCCGGAAGCTCAGGGAAAGAGACGGCGTCCATATCCCAACTGTTTCGGAGGCGATGGAGCAGATGAAGGCGGACGGCATCCGGGAGGTAGTGATTCAGCCTACCCACGTGCTGAATGGAATTGAGAATGAGCAGATGATCCGAGACGCCGCCGCGTTTGAGGCGGATTTTGACAGGATTCTCTTAGGCGCGCCTCTTTTGACTTCCCAGGAGGACAATGAGCGGGTGATCCGGACCGTACTGGAGGACGCGCATCTGAACGAGGAGGACGCGCTGGTTTTCATGGGACACGGGACGTCCCATTTTGCCAATTCCATCTACGCGGCGCTGGATTATCAGTTTAAGGATATGGGGTATCCGAATGTGTTTATGGGAACGGTGGAAGCGTACCCCAGCATGGAGTCTTTGATGAAACTGGTCTGTCAGAGAGCTCCCAGGCGGGTGATTCTTGCCCCCTTTATGATTGTGGCGGGAGACCATGCCGCCAACGATCTGTCCGGGGAGGAGGATTCCTGGAAAACGATGTTTGAGGACGCCGGATTCCAGGTGGAGTGCCGGCTGAAAGGACTGGGGGAATATCCCGGCATCCGCAGGATCTTTGTGGATCATATCCGGGAGGCTCTTTCCAAGAAAGGAAAGAAGTAAGAATCCAGACGTAAGGAGCGGTAAAAATGGGAATACAGATGATAGGCATCGACCATAACCGGGCGGTGCTGGACGTGCGTATGATTTTTTCCTTCACCAAGAAGGATGCGGGAATCGCCCTGGAAGCTTTGAAGCAGGTGCCTGGGATCGAGGGCTGCGTCCTGCTCTCCACCTGCAACCGCATGGAGCTCTGGGCCAGCACAGAGGATACGTTCTCCGGCTCGCTTTTTGAATGGCTGTGCGGCCACAGAGAGGTTTCCGCGCAGAAATATGAGCCCTACTTTGTCAGCAGGCGGGGAAGAGAGGCGGTCTTCCATCTTTTCCGGCTGGCGGGGGGACTGGAATCCAAAATTCTGGGAGAAGACCAGATCGTTACCCAGGTGGGGGACGCCCTGTCCTTTGCCAGGGAACATTACGCGGCGGACCATGTGCTGGAGACGCTGTTCCGCCAGGCGGTGACAGCGGCCAAGAAGGTGAAGACCAATGTGGTTCTGTCTCCTTCGGATACCTCTGTAGTCCGCACCGCGATTCAGAACCTGAGGCAGAGAGGGATGACCTTTGAAGGAAAACGGTGCCTGGTAATCGGAAACGGCGTTATGGGTAAGCTGGCGGCCACCAAACTTAGGGAAGAGGGGGCGGAGGTGACCGTTACCGTGCGCCAGTACCGGAGCGGCGTGGTGGAGATTCCCAAAGACTGCAGCCGGATTGATTACGGCAAACGAATGGAGCGGTTTGGAGAATCGGACTACGTAGTGAGCGCTACCGTAAGCCCGAATTATACGCTGACCAGGGAGCTGATCGAGCCGTGTCTGAAGCGGCCGGTGACGCTGATTGACCTGGCGGTTCCCAGGGACATTGATCCGCGGGCGGCGCAGCTGCCGGGGGTTTCCCTTTTTGACATCGACTGCTTTCAGGAAGAGGCCCGCAGCGAGGAACAGAAAAAGGCGATCCGGGAGGCGGAGGAGATCTTTCGGGAGCAGATGGAAGAATTCTATGTCTGGTATGAATGCCGGGATGTGATTCCAAGAATCCAGGAGATCAAGGAGAAGGCAGCCAGGGATCTGGGGCTGCGCCTGCAGAAAAAAATCCGGGGTCTTCCGGTAGAAGAAAAGGAGCAGAGGAGACTTCAGGAGGAAATCCAGTCCGCGGCGGTGCGGGCTGTGAACAAGATGCTTTTCGGGCTTAGGGACAATGTAGACGCCGGTACCTTCCGGGAATGCCTGGACGGCCTGGAAAAGGTATATGAAGCCGAAGGATAGAGAGGCGGATAGAGGAGGAGACCGATGAAAGATCGAATATGCTTGGGCAGCCGGGAAAGCCGTCTGGCAGTGATCCAGACAGAGCTGGTACGGGACGCCATAAAAAAGGAGTTTCCGGAAATGGACCTTTCCATACGCACCATGAAAACAGAGGGAGACCGGATCCTGAACCGGTCCCTGGATAAGATCGGAGGAAAAGGGCTGTTTGTGAAAGAACTGGACCGGGCGCTGACGGAGGGGAGGACAGACCTTTCGGTCCACAGCCTGAAGGATGTTCCCATGGAGCTGCCGGAAGATCTGCCGCTGGTGGCTTTTTCCAGAAGAGAGGATCCAAGAGACGTTCTGGTGCTTCCGGAAGGGGAGACAAAACTTGACTTTTCCAAGCCGGTGGGATGCTCCAGCCGGCGCAGGATGATCCAGTTTAAGAAGCTGTATCCCCAGGCTACGTTTCGGATGATCCGCGGCAACGTCCTTACCCGGCTTTCCAAGGTGGATTCCGGAGAATATGCCGGCACGATTCTGGCTGCGGCAGGATTGAAACGGCTGGGCCTGGAGGACAGAATCAGCCGTTATTTTTCTGTAGAAGAAATGATTCCGGCGGCAGGACAGGGGATTCTGGCGGTCCAGGGAAGGGCCGGAGAGGACGATTCTTTCCTGTCCGCTTTTCATGACCCTATGTCCGCCGCCTGCGCCAAGGCGGAGCGGGCTTTTGTGCGGGGAATCGGAGGAGACTGTTCCTCCCCCATTGCCGCTTACGCAAGCGTGGAGAAAGAAGAGCTGACGCTTCATGGAATCTACCAGGAAGAGCAGAACGGAAAGCTCTATGAGGGACGGATCCGCGGGAAGCTCCAGGAGGGAGACCGTTTGGGACAGGCGCTTGCCCACCGGCTTTTGGAGGAGATCCGCCGGGATCTGGAAGAGAAGAAAACGTCGGCCGGAAAAGTCTGGCTGGTGGGAGCGGGACCGGGAGATCCGGGGCTTTTGACAATCAAGGGCAGAGAAGTCCTGAAAGAGGCCCAGGTGGTGGTCTATGACGCTCTGGCGGGAGAGGAGATTCTGGGTATGATCCCGGAAGGCGCGGAGGCGATCAACGCCGGGAAACGTTCCAGCCATCATCGGATGCCCCAGGAAGAGATCAGCGAGCTTCTGGCCAGAAAAGCGAAGGAAGGAAAACGGGTGGTGCGCCTGAAAGGCGGCGATCCCTTCCTCTTTGGCCGGGGAGGGGAAGAACTGGAGGTCCTGGTCCGGGAGAACGTTCCCTACGAGGTGGTTCCGGGCGTCACCTCCGCTCTGGCCGTGCCCGCGTACCAGGGCATTCCGGTGACTCACAGGGATTACTGCTCCTCCGTACATATTATTACGGGTCATAAGAGGGCAGGAGAAGCGTATGACATTGACTTTGAGGCGCTGGTCCGCACCGGAGGCACTCTGGTCTTCCTTATGGGCGCCGCCGCTCTGGGTGAGATCTGCCAGGGTCTGATCCGGGGCGGGATGGATCCCGGAATGCCCGCGGCGTTTCTCTCTCAGGGGACCAGAGCGGCGCAGGAACGAATCGTGGCGGATGTGGGAACGCTTCCGGATAAAGTGTTTCAAAATCCCGTCAGGACGCCGGCAATCATTGTGGTAGGAGAGGTGTGCCGCCTGGCGGAACGTTTCGCCTGGGTGGAGAAGCTTCCTCTGGGCGGCGTTAAGGTTCTGGTGACAAGACCCAGAGAACTGGCAGGCACCGTGTCGGACCGGCTGCGGGGACTTGGCGCGGAGGTTCTGGAGCTTCCGGCGATCCGCACGGTGAGAAGACCGGAGAATTCAAAGCTGGATCAGGCGCTTTCGGATCTTGCTTCCTATGACTGGCTGGTCTTTACCAGCCCGACCGGGGTCCGTCTCTTTTTCCAGGAGCTGAAGGACAGAAGGATGGATCTGCGAAGCCTGGGGCGGGCGAAGATCGCGGTGATCGGAAGCGGCTCGGAAAAGGAACTGGAAAAATACGGTCTGTATGCGGACCTGGTTCCCCAGGTATACGACGGGGCGCATCTGGGCAGGGAGCTGGCAGAGCGCTGCCGGCCGGGAGAGAAGGTACTGATCCCGCGAGCCGCCATGGGAACCAGGGAGCTGACCCAGGCGCTGGAAGCGGAAAAAGGGATTGAGATCTTTGACATCCCTCTGTACGATACGTTTTATGGGGAAGAGCCATCCGGCGAAACCGGATACCATCCGGATCTTCCTGGGATTCTGGAAAAAGGAGACGCGGACTATGTGGTGTTCACCAGCGCTTCTACCGTAAAAGGCTTTGCCGCGGCCGCGGGAAATGCGGATCTGAGAGCGGTAAAAGCGATCTGCATCGGAGCGCAGACCAGAGCGGCGGCAGAGGCCTGCAAAATGCAGACCTGGACGGCCAAGAAGGCCACCATTGACAGTCTGATTGAGAAGCTGATTGAAGTGCATAAAAAGAGGGATGTTCTTGACATTGCAGGGAAATAGGGTATTATTATAAGAGAATGAAATGCGAGGAATCCGGTGAAAATCCGGAACAGTCACCACTACTGTAAGGCAGACGAAGAGACGATAGGCCACTGGCAGGACCGGTTTGAAAGAAGCGCGCCGCCGGGAAGGCGTCTTGGAGGAAGAAGCCAAGTCAGGATATTCGCAGGATAGGGATTCTTGTTTCCGGGATGGGGAGACAGGCCTGAAATTGTGGGAATGGAAGGCGCTCCGTACGGGGCGCCTTTTATGGTGGAACAGAAAAGAGGTAATGGATATGGAACTGACAGTAAGACCCAGAAGACTTAGAAACGGCGAGCTTCTCAGAAAGATGGTACGGGAGACCAGAATGGATCCCTCCTCTCTGATCTATCCTATGTTTGTACGGGAAGGAGAGGGGATCGCGGAAGAGATTCCCACCATGCCGGGACAGTACCGGTATTCCGTCGACCGGATGGGAGAGAAGCTGGACCAGCTGAAGGAGGCCGGCGTTTCCAGTGTGATTCTGTTCGGGATTCCGGATCACAAGGACGAGACCGGAAGCGGCGCCTGGGCGGAGGATGGGATTGTCCAGAAAGCGCTGAGAAAAATGAAGCAGGATTTTCCGGATCTGTACGCCATTACGGATGTGTGCATGTGCGAATATACCTCTCACGGACACTGCGGCGTTCTCTGCGGGGAGCAGGTAGACAATGACCGGACGCTGGAGCTGCTTTCCAGAACCGCGCTGTCCCATGTAAAGGCAGGGGCGGATATGGTGGCTCCTTCCGATATGATGGACGGAAGAGTAAAGGCGATCCGAAAGACTCTGGACGAGGCCGGATACCAGATGACCCCTATTTTGTCCTATGCGGTAAAATACGCTTCCGGGTTTTACGGACCGTTCCGGGACGCGGCGGGTTCCGCCCCGGCTTTTGGGGACCGGAAAGGGTATCAGATGGATTACCACAACAGCCGGGAAGGGATTAAGGAAGCCCTGCTGGATGTGGAAGAGGGCGCGGATCTTGTAATGGTAAAGCCCGCTATGTCCTACCTTGACATGGTAGCGAAGGTGAAGGAAGCGGTAAAGGTGCCGGTGGGCGCATACAGCGTGAGCGGAGAATACGCCATGATCAAAGCGGGAGCGGCGCTGGGCTATGTCGAGGAAGACAAGATGATCTGCGAAACGGCAGTGGGCGCTTACCGGGCCGGCTGCGACGTGTATCTTACGTATTTCGCGGAAGAAATCGCCAGATTTATGAGAGAAGGGCGAATCGGATGATGAGTCGGTCAGAAGCATTGTTTCAAAGGGCCTGCCGGGTAATTCCCGGAGGCGTCAACAGCCCGGTGCGGGCTTTCGGCTCAGTGGGGGAGACGCCCCGGTTTATCCGGTCCGCCAACGGCGCGTACCTGACGGACGCGGACGGCGTGGAGTATCTGGATTTCGTCGGTTCCTGGGGGCCTATGATCCTGGGCCACAACCATCCGGCTGTGCGGGAAGCGGTGCAGAAAGCCTGCGAGGGAGGATTAAGCTACGGCGCGGCTACGGAATATGAAGTGCAGATCGCGGAGCTGATCTGCTCTGAAGTTCCCAATATCGAGATGATCCGCATGGTGAATTCCGGAACGGAGGCGGTGATGAGCGCGATCCGGGCGGCCAGAGGCTACACTGGAAGAGACAAGATTGTGAAATTCATGGGATGCTACCATGGACATTCCGACGCGCTTCTGGTACAGGCGGGTTCCGGCGTGATGACGGCAGGGGTGCCGGACAGCGCGGGTGTGCCGGCGGGCTGTACGAAAGATACCCTTTCTGCCGTATATAACGATCTGGGGTCGGTGGAAAAGCTGTTTGCAGAATTTCCGGAAGAGATCGCCGCTGTGATCGTAGAGCCGGTGGCTGCCAACATGGGGGTTGTACCGCCAGAGGAAGGCTTTCTTCAGGGGCTTCGCAGCCTCTGCACCAGGTACGGCGCGGTTCTGATCTTCGACGAAGTGATTACCGGATTTCGTCTGGGCTTTACCGGGGCGCAGGGCTATTTCGGTGTGGACGCGGATCTGGTGACGTACGGAAAAATTATCGGAGCCGGGATGCCGGTAGGAGCCTACGGAGGGAAGAGAGAGATCCTGTCTCTGGTAGCGCCTTCCGGCCCGGTTTACCAGGCGGGTACCCTGAGCGGAAACCCCGTCGCCATGCAGGCGGGAATGGCGCAGCTGAAGCTTCTTAGGGAGCATCCGGAGATTTATACAGAACTGAACCGGAAGGGAGACTGGTTCTTTGAAGAACTGAAAAAAGCGCTGAAGGAGTGTTCGCTTCCTTACCAGGTAAACCATGTGGGATCCCTGGGAAGTCTTTTCTTTACCGGCGGGCCGGTGACGGATTACGCTTCCGCGAAGACTTCGGATACCGCGCTTTTCGCCTCCTGGTTCCGATACATGCTGGGAAAACAGATTTACTTCGCTCCGTCTCAGTTTGAAGCGATTTTCCTTTCCGCCGCCCATACCAGGGAGGAGCTGGAACAGGTTCTGGAGCTGGGAAGGGAGTTTTTAAAAAGGATATGATGCACCTGATCACAGGGGGAAGCGGAAGCGGAAAATCCGCTTACGCGGAGGAGAGGATTCTGGAGGCGCCGGAACGAAGAAGAATCTATATCGCTACCATGCTTCCTTACGGAGAGGAAGGAAAACGCCGGGTGGAACGCCACCGGCGGATGCGCAGGGACAAGGGCTTTGAGACGGTGGAGCGCTATACCGGGCTTTCCGGGCTGAAGGTTCCGGAAGGAAGCGCCGTTTTATTGGAGTGTATCTCCAACCTGGCGGCCAACGAAAGGTATCAGGAGGAAGGAGCAGGCGAAGACGCATGGAGCGCCGTAGTGGAAGGCGTTAGAAGCCTGAAGCGGCAGTGCGGTACCCTGGTGGTGGTGACCAACGAGGTGTTTTCGGACGGTTTCGTCTATGATTCTTCTACCATGGAATATATGAAGCTTTTGGGCGCCATCAATCAGGAGCTGGCGAGGGAAGCGGACCGGGTGACGGAAGTGGTTTACGGAATTCCTCTGGATTTGAAAAAGGAAAGGGTAAGTGAGGCGAAGGAAAGATGGGAAAACGGCTGAGAAACAGTTTTGGGATTGCTTTTTCCATGTACTCCAGGATCCCTATGCCATCCTGCCAGTGGACGGAAGAGAACATGAAGTATGTCATGTGCTTCTTTCCCTGGATCGGACTGGCCATCGGGCTTCTGTGCTTTGGCTGGGCCGCTCTGGCTCAGGCGCTGGATCTTGGCGCGCCCCTTCGCGCCGCTGTGCTGGCGCTGATCCCCATTGGGGTTTCCGGAGGCATTCACCTGGACGGCATGATGGATACGGCGGACGCGTTAAGCTCTTTTCGCCCTATGGAAAAGCGGATCGAGATTCTCAAGGACTCCCATGCGGGGGCCTTCGCGATTCTCGCCTGCGCCGCGTATTTCCTGCTGCTTTACGGGACTCTGGATTCTGTGACCATGGAAATGATGCCGGCTTACGGGGCGGTTTTCTTTGTCTCCCGTTCACTCAGCGCGTTTTCTGTGGTGACGTTTCCCAAGATGAAGAAGGAAGGAACCGTGGCGAATTTTTCGGAGAAGGCAAAAACCAGAAGAATTCAGGGAACGGCTCTTGTCTACCTTCTGCTGGCGGTTCTCTGGATGTTCGCGCAGAATCCTGTCCTGGGGTGCGCCGGGACAGCCGGAGCGCTTCTGACCTTCGTCTGGTACCATCGGATGGCGATAAAAAATTTCGGCGGAATCAACGGCGACCTGGCAGGGTGGTTCGTGTCGGTCTGCGAGCTGGCGATGCCTCTTTGCATGGTGGCTGCCTCAGCCGTATTTTTGTAAAAACGGAGGAACGTATGAAGCTGGTAATCGGAGGCGCTTTCCAGGGAAAGCTGGACTGGGCAAAAAGAACATACGGCCTTAGGGAGGGATGGGCGGACGGCTCCCTCTGCGGCCTGGAAGAAATCTGGAGCTGTCCCGGAATGTTTCATTTTCATGAATACGTCCTAAGGGCCATGGAGCAGGGGATGCTGCAAAGCGAGCAGGAGGGCGAAGCGTTCGCGCGCCGCCTGCTGGAACGAAATCCCGGCCTGATTTTGGTCACCAATGAACTGGGGTACGGCATTGTCCCCACGGACGCTTTTGACCGGCGTTTCCGGGAGATGACCGGACGGATCTGCACCGGTCTCGCGGCGGAAGCGGAGGAAGTGGTTCGGGTGGTCTGCGGCCTGGGCGTGAAACTCAAAGAAGCGAAGGAGGAACCCTCCCATGTATTTTCCCCTCTTTGTTGATTTGTCAAAGAAAAAGATCCTGATCGTAGGAGGCGGCGCCATCGCTTCCCGAAGAGTTCATACGCTTCTGGGATTCGGCCCGCGCCTCACGGTGCTCGCGCCGGAGATTTCCCCGGAAATCCGCGCCTATGGGGAGCAGGGGCTTCTTACGCTGAAGGAAGCTTCCTTTTTTCCGGAGGCCTTAGGGGGGATGGACCTGGTGCTGGCGGCTACCAGCGACGCAAAACTGAACGGAGAGATCGGAAGGCTGTGCCGGGAACAGGGGATTCCGGTCAATGTCTGCAGCAGGAAGGAAGACTGCGATTTCTTTTTCCCTTCGGTGATTCAGAAGGGCGATCTGGTGATCGGGATAAACGCTTCCGGGAAAGATCACCGTCTTGTAAAGAAAACGAGACAGGAGCTGGAGGAGTTTTTTAAACATGAATGATTTTGTTTGGTCTCTGGGGGCAGTGCTTCTGGGATTCGGGGCGGATCTTCTTCTGGGAGATCCTGCGACCCGGTTTCATCCCATCTGCCTGATGGGAAATTTTATTTCTTACATGGAGAAAAAAGGAAGGAAATGGTTTCCGCAGACGCCGGAAGGCGAGAGAAAAGCCGGGATCCTCTGCGCGCTGTCGGTGATTCTGGTATCGGCTGGCATCCCTCTTGCCCTTCTTGTTTTTCTTTACCGGATTTCGGCTTTTCTGGGCTTCGCGGCGGAGGCGGTCCTCTGCTTTTTCGCTCTCTCAGCCAGGACGCTGGAAAAGGAAAGCAGCCAGGTGGCGCGTGCGTTAGAGGAGGAAGGTCTGGAAGCAGGGAGAAAAGCCGTCTCCCGGATTGTGGGGCGGGACACGGAAAACCTCACCCAGGAAGGCGTCGTCAAAGCGGCGGTGGAAACGGTGGCGGAGAATTTTTCCGACGGCGTCGCAGCGCCCCTGTTCTATATGATGCTTTTGGGCGCGCCGGGAGGATATTTTTATAAAAGCGTCAATACCATGGATTCCATGCTGGGATATAAAAATGAACGGTATCTTCATTTCGGACGGTTCGCCGCGAAACTGGACGACGCGGTAAATTATCTTCCTTCCCGGATCGCCGCCCTGTTTCTGATCGCTTCCGCCTGGATCTGCGGCCAGGACGGGAAGATGGCCTGGAAAATATTCCGGCGGGACCGGAAGAATCACGCCAGCCCCAATTCGGCCCAGACGGAGTCCGCGGCGGCGGGGGCGCTTCACGTGCAGCTGGCGGGGGACGCCTGGTATTTCGGAACCCGGTACAAAAAGCCGACCATCGGGGATTCGCTGCGTCCGGTGGAAATCTCGGATATCCGCCGGATGAACCGGATGATGATCGCCGCGTCCGTTTTGACGCTGGCTGTTTTCGCCCTGATAAAGGGAATGGTTCTGCTGTTCCTTTTTTAGGCGGGAAGAAAGAGAAAGGAACGTGTGAACATGATTCATAAGCACGGAGGCAATCTGTACGAACACCAGGGAGCCGAGGATTTTTCTGCCAACATTAATTTCAGAGGAATGCCGCAGGCCGTAAGTCAGGCGGCGCTTTCTTCCATTGAAGCGTCCGTCCACTATCCGGATCCGGACTGCGGGAAGCTGCGGGAAGCCCTTGCCCAAAGAGAGGGCGTGAAGAAGGAAGAAATCCTCTGCGGAAACGGAGCGGCGGAGCTGATGTTTGCCCTGGCCTTTGCGGCAAAGCCGAAAAGCGCTCTGCTTGCCGTCCCTTCCTTTTACGAGTATCAGCAGGCGCTGGAAGCGGCGGACTGTCCGGTTTCCCATTTCCTTTTGAAGGAAGAATCGGAAGTTGAGCTGGGCGAGGAGTTTCTGCTGGAAGTAAAAAAGGGGTATGAGATGGTGATTCTCGGCAATCCCAACAATCCCACAGGAAAACTGATTTCCCGCAGGATGCTGGAGGAACTCCTTGGAATCTGTTTCAGAAAGAAGACGCTGCTGGTGATGGATGAGAGTTTCTTTGATTTCCTGGAGGAAAAGGACCGGGACAGGACTCTGGAATGCGCCGGTTTTCTGAAGCAATATCCGAACCTTGCGGTAATCAAATCCTTTACGAAAATGTACGCCATGCCGGGACTGCGTTTTGGCTATCTTTGTTCCTCCAATCAGGCGCTCCTAAGAGAGATGCGCCGGAGGCTGCAGCCCTGGAACGTTTCTTCCCCGGCGCAGGCGGCGGCCCTGGCAGCGGCGAAAGAGCGTTCCTTTGCCGGCAAGACTGCTCTTCTGACGGCCCAAAACCGAAAGCAGATGGCAGAAGCGCTTCGAAGCGCGGGGTATCCGGTGTGGGACTCCTGCGCCAATTATCTGCTGTTTCGGGGATACGAAGATCTGGAGCAGTACTGCCTGACCAGAAATTTTCTGATTCGGGACTGCAGCAATTTTCCGGGACTTTCCAGAGGATTTTTCCGGATCTGCGTCCGCTCCCAGGAGGAGAACCAGAGGCTTTTAAAGGTTCTTCAGGAAAGGAAGCAGGGACAGATTCTGGAGACCGAGCGGCTGTACCTGCGGAAGATGGAGGACGCGGACTTTCCGGATCTTTGCCGGATGCTTCAGGATCCCCAGGTCATGTACGCCTATGAGCATGCTTTTGGGGAGGAAGAGGCATGGGAGTGGCTGCGAAAGCAGCAGAAAAGGTACCGGGAAGACGGATTCGGCCTCTGGGCGGTAACGGAAAAGAAGAGCGGAAGGATGATCGGCCAGTGCGGCCTGACGGTTCAGGAATGCAACGGGCGCAGGATGGTGGAAGTGGGCTATCTCTTTTTGAAAGCTTACTGGCATCAGGGATACGCGCGGGAAGCCGCAAGAGCCTGCCGGGATTACGCGTTTTCGTGTCTGCAGGTGAAGGAGGTCTGTTCCATGATCCGGGATACCAATCTTCCCTCGCAAAAAGTGGCGATAGCCAACGGCATGAAAGTAAGAGAACGGCTGGTAAAGCATTACTATGGCATGGATATGCCGCATCTCGTATATTCCATTACAAAGGAGGAGTGGGAATGGCTAAGGCGATTATGATACAGGGAACCATGTCCAACGTGGGAAAAAGCGTGGTAGCCGCCGGACTGTGCCGGATTTTCCGGCAGGACGGCTATCGCGTGGCTCCTTTCAAATCCCAGAACATGGCGCTGAATTCTTTTATCACAAAAGAAGGACTGGAAATGGGAAGAGCGCAGGTGATGCAGGCGGAAGCGGCCGGGATCGAACCGTCGGTAACGATGAATCCCATTCTTCTCAAACCCACCAACGATACGGGTTCCCAGGTCATCGTAAACGGAGAAGTGCTGGGAAATATGAGCGCCAGAGAGTATTTTGCCAGGAAGCGCGCCTTGATTCCTGAGATTCAGAAAGCTTACCGCCAGCTGGATGAGGAGTATGAGATCCTGGTGCTGGAAGGCGCCGGAAGCCCGGCGGAGATTAATCTCAAACAGGATGATATCGTCAACATGGGAATGGCTAAGCTTGCCAAATCCCCGGTGCTTCTGGTGGGGGATATCGACCGGGGCGGCGTGTTCGCGCAGCTGATCGGAACGGTGGATCTTCTGGAAAAAGAAGAGCGGGCTCTGGTGAAGGGACTGATCATCAACGAATTCCGGGGGGATAAAACGATCCTGGATCCTGGGATCCGGATGCTGGAGGAGCGGGCAGGCATTCCGGTGGTGGGAGTCACGCCCTATCTTCCGGTGAGCCTGGAGGACGAAGACAGCCTCAGCCAGCGCTTTGAACCAGGAGGGAAGGTAAACCTCATTGATCTGGCGGTGATCCGGCTTCCCAGGATTTCCAATTTTACCGATTTCAACATTTTCGAGAGCATGGAAGGCGTCTCGCTGCGCTACGTGTCCTCGCCGGCACAGCTGGGAACCCCGGATCTGATTTTCCTTCCCGGAACGAAGAATACCATGAAGGATCTTCTGTGGATGCGGGAAAACGGCCTGGAAGCGGCCGTTCTGAAAGCCCACAGCCAGGGAACCCCGGTATTTGGCGTCTGCGGAGGATACCAGATGCTGGGAAAGAAGATCACGGACGTACAGGGAGTGGAAGAAGGGGGAACGGTCCGGGGGATGGGCCTTCTGGATACGGAAACTTTCTTTGAGGCGGAAAAAGCCAGGACCAGGGTAAAAGGAAGCTTTCTGAAGCTTTCCGGCGTCCTCTCCTCCCTTTCCGGACGTGAGTTTGAGGGGTATGAGATCCATATGGGAAGAACGGTCCTGGAGCCGGGAGCCGCTCCCGCAGGCCGGATGGAGGATCTGGTGACCGGAAAAGAAAAGACGGACGGGTGCAAAGGCAGCGGCGTATACGGCACGTACGTCCACGGGATTTTCGACCGGGAAGAGATCGCCACGGAGCTGGTGAGCGCTCTGGCCAGAGAAAAAGGAATTTCAAGCGGGGTGGGAAGAGCCGTGGACTTCGCGGCGTTTAAAGAAACCCAGTACGATCTTCTGGCCAAGGGTCTTCGGGAACATCTGGACATGGAACGAATCTATGAAATCCTCTGGAAAGGAACGGAAGCATGAGTGAGACGAAAAACGTGACTCTGGCACAGATTGAGCGCCTGGGTCCCATGGAAATAGAAAAAAGAAGCTTTGAGATCATCGAAGAGGAAGGCGGCGACCGGATTCCCAAAGATGAGCGGGCGATGATCCTGAAACGGGTCATCCATACTACGGCGGACTTTGATTACCTTGATCATCTCTGCTTTTCTGACGGAGCCGTACAGAAAGGACTGAACGCGCTGGAAAAAGGGGCGTGGATTGTGACCGATACGACGATGGCGCTGTCCGGGATCAATAAAAAAAGTCTGGAGAAAGCGGGAGGACGGGCCTGCTGCTTTATCGGAGACGAGGATGTGGCGAAGCGGGCGAAAGAGCTTGGCGTAACCAGAGCTTCCGTCTGCGTGGACAAAGCGGCGTCTCTTGGTCATCCTCTGATCTACGCGGTGGGAAACGCCCCTACCGCTCTGGTGCGCCTTTATGAAAACATCCAGGAGGGAACCATAAAGCCGGAGCTTGTCATCGGCGTGCCCGTGGGCTTTGTCAACGTAGAGGCCTCCAAGGAGCTGATCATGCAGTCCGGGGTTCCGTACATTGTAGCCAGGGGACGGAAAGGCGGAAGCAACGTGGCGGCAGCCATCTGCAACGCCCTTCTCTATATGCTGGATGGCAGCCGCAGATAGGAAGCGCGTATGAAACTGTATTTCATCCGACACGGACAGACAAAAGGAAATCTGGAACACCGGTATGTGGGAACCACGGACGAACCCCTTACCAGGGAGGGAGCCAGAGCGCTGGAAGAAGAAAGAAGCCGCTTCCCCCTGGCGGACCTGGTCTTCGCAAGTCCAAGGAAGCGCTGTCTGGAGACGGCGAAGATCCTTTTTCCGGAAACACCCTGTAAGACGGAAGAGGATCTTGCGGAGTGTGATTTTGGAGCGTTTGAATATAAAAATTACCAGTCTTTGAAAGAGGATCCCAGGTATCAGGCCTGGGTGGACAGCCAGGGCTTTCTTCCCTTTCCGGACGGGGAGAGCCGGGAGGAATTCCAGGAGCGGTGCTGCCGGGCGTTTCTGGCGTGCTGCCAACAGGCGGAGAGGGCAGGATGCGAAAGCGCGGCCTTTGTGGTTCACGGCGGAACCATTATGGCGGTGCTGGACCGCTTCTCCTTTCCCCATCGGGATTACTACGACTGGCAGCTCAAGAACGGAGAGGGGCTGGAGGCGGACTGGGATGGAACGTGTCTCAGGGTTTTCCCCCATGGACTGGGAAACCAGTATGTGCTGCAGAATCAGAAAAAACTGCGCTGCGGCTATACCACAGGGAGCTGCGCGGCGGGAGCCGCCAAAGCGGCGGCCCGGATGCTGTTTACCGGACGGGACTGTCCGGAGGTTCAGATTCAGACGCCGGCGGGAATCCGGCTGCGGCTGAAGACGGAGGATCCCTGTCTGGGAGAAGGCTTCGCCTCCTGCGCGGTGCGCAAGGACGCAGGGGACGATCCGGACGTCACGGACGGACTTCTGATTTACGCCCGCGCGGAATACCTTTCTGCCCCCTGGAACGAGGAGATTTTGATTCAGGGAGGCGAAGGGGTCGGCACGGTGACGAAGCCGGGGCTGGATCAGCCGGTGGGCGAGGCCGCCATTAACCGGGTTCCAAGAGAGATGATCCGCCGGGAGACGGAAGAGGTCTGCCGGGCGTACGGACACAGAGAAGGGCTGAAAATCACCATATCGGTTCCAGGCGGAGAAGAGACGGCAAAAAGAACGTTCAATCCGCGGCTTGGAATTCTGGGGGGGATTTCCATCCTTGGCACCAGCGGCATCGTAAAGCCCATGAGCGAGGAGGCCCTGATCGCCAGCATCCGCACGGAAATGCAGCAGAAAAAGGCGCTGGGGCAGAAGTATCTGCTGATCACCCCTGGAAATTATGGGGAACAGTTTTTAAATACAAAAGCCCTTTCCAAAAAGCTGGAGGCGGAGTATTCCATGAAATGCAGCAATTACGTGGGAGAGACGCTGGATCTGGCTGTGGAATTGGGAATGAAAGGAATCCTCTTCGTCTCCCATATCGGGAAATTTATCAAAGTTTCCGGAGGAATTCAGAATACGCATTCCGCAGCCGCGGACTGCCGGGCGGAGCTTCTGGCGGCCCAGGCGATCCGGGCGGGAGCTTCTCTTTCGCTGGCCAGGAAGCTCTTGGAGACGAACACCACGGAGGAAGGGGTAAAGCTGCTCCTTGACGCGGGAATCTGCCGGGAAACCATGGAAGAGACCGGAAAGCGGATTCAGTTTTATCTGCAGAAGCGGTGCAAAGGCCTTCTGGAAACAGAGGTTGTCCTTTATTCCAACCAGTACGGCTTCCTGGGGCAGACGCCGGGAGCGGGAGAAATGATAGAACAGATCATCAGACAGAGCAGACAGGGAGGTTAAGATGTCAGGAATTTTTTATGGAGTAGGAGTAGGGCCGGGGGACCCGGAGCTTATGACGCTGAAGGCGGTGAGAGTCATCCGGGAAAATGAAATCATTCTGGTGCCCGGCGAGGAGGCCAGAGACTCTGTGGCCTACCGGATTGCCGCGGGGGCCGTGCCGGAGCTTTCCGGAAAAGAAGTGATTTCCGTTTCCATGCCCATGATAAAAGACCGGAAAAAACTGGAGGAAAGCCACGACCGGGCGGCGGACCAGGTGGAAACGTATCTCAGAGAAGGAAAGAACGCGGTGTTTCTTACCCTGGGAGACCCTTCCGTTTACTCTACCTTTACTTATCTTGAGAAAAGAATCAAAGAACGGGGATATGCCACGGAAATCATAAGCGGGATTCCCTCTTTCTGCGCGGCGGCGGCCTGCGCCGGCATTCCGCTCACCGAATGGAGCCAGGAACTGCACATCCTGCCTGCGCTGCACTGCATTGAAAACCAGGAGGATGTTCCTGGAACGGTTGTGCTGATGAAATCCGGGCGCAAGATGGGACAGGTAAAAAAATGGCTTCTGGAAAAAGGACGCAAGGCTGTCATGGTGGAAAACTGCGGCATGGACAATCAGAAAATATACAGAAGCACGGAAGAGATTCCGGAGGACGCGGGCTATTATTCCCTGATTATCGCGAAGGAGGAAGAAGCATGATTCATTTTGTGGGAGCAGGTTCCGGAGCGGCGGACCTGATTACAGTGAGAGGAAGCCGGCTCCTTGCCTCGGCGGATGTGATTATTTACGCGGGTTCTCTGGTAAATCCCCAGCTTCTGGACGGGAAAAAGCCGGACTGCCAGGTGTACAACAGCGCGAAAATGACGCTGGAAGAAGTGATCCGGGTGATGAAGGAGTCTGAAGCAAAGGGACTTACTACCGTACGTCTTCACACAGGGGATCCCTGTGTTTACGGAGCGATCCGGGAACAGATGGATCTTCTGGACGAAGCCGGGATTTCCTATGACTACTGTCCCGGAGTCAGCGCGTTCTGCGGGGCGGCCTCCGCGCTGAATCTGGAATACACGCTGCCGGGCATTTCCCAGACGGTAATCCTTACCAGAATGGCAGGAAGGACGCCGGTTCCGGAAAAAGAAGAGATCGAAAAACTGGCCGCCCACCAGGCCACCATGGTGATCTTTTTAAGTACCGGGATGCTGGAGGAGCTGAGCCGCCGGCTGATCCGGGGAGGATACGCGCCGGAGACGCCGGCAGCCATTGTGTACAAGGCGACCTGGCCGGATGAGGAGAGCTATCTCTGTACGGTAGAAAGCCTCGCGGAATGCGCAGAAGCCCACGGCATCACCAAGACGGCTCTGATTCTGGTGGGGGAGACCGTGGCGCAGACCGGATACCGCCGTTCCGAGCTATATCATCCGGAGTTTACCACAGAGTTCCGGCAGGGAACGAAAAAGAAGGACGAGAACCGGCCATGAAACGGATGGGAATCGCCAGCTTTACCCAACGGGGAGGAGAACTGGCGGAGCGGTTGGGACGTCTTTTTCAGGGAGAGTATGAGCTCCTGTTTTACGAGAAAAAAAACAATAGCCTGAAGGAATGGTGCCGGAACTGCTTTCTGGAGGGGGAGGCTCTGATTTTTGTGGGAGCCTGTGGAATCGCCGTCCGGACCATCGCCCCGTTCCTTCAGGATAAAACCAGGGATCCCGCGGTCCTTGTGCTGGATGAAGCGGGACAGTATGTGATCTCCCTGGTCTCCGGCCACATCGGCGGGGCCAACCGCCTGGCTATGCGAATCGGCGAAGCCCTGGGAGCGCAGCCGGTGATCACCACGGCTACCGATGTCAACGGAAAATTCGCGGCGGATGTCTTCGCCAGGGAAAACGGGCTGGAGATCTCCAGCATGAAGGCGGCGAAAGAGGTTTCCGCCGCGGTGTTAAAAGGAAAGCGGGTGTATGTTTTCTGCGATGGAAAGACCGAGGGGGAGCTTCCCAGGGAACTGACCTGGTGGCAGGAACGGTCCGGGGAAGCTGCTGGAGAGGAGGAAGCCCTGATCTGGATTTCTCCCTTTCTTCCGCCCCCCTTTCCGGGCACAGTTCTTCACCTGATCCCCAGGGCTGCGGTTCTGGGACTTGGATGCAGGAAGGGCAGGGAAGCAAAACAGATACAGAAGACGGCGCAGCAGGCGGCAAGGCTGGCGGCCCTTTCCTGGAAGGCTTTGGGACGGGCGGCCTCTGTGGACCTGAAGCGAGAGGAACCTGGGATTCTGGAATTCTGTGAAAAGAACGGGCTTCCCTATGAGACGTATTCTGCGGAAGCTCTGGCATCGGTTCCGGGAGCGTTTTCCCCGTCCTCCTTCGTAAAAGAGATCACGGGGATCGAGAATGTATGCGAGCGGGCGGCTCTGGCGGCGGCCGGAGAAAGGGCCAGGCTGGTTCAGAAAAAATATGCGGAAAACGGCGTTACCGCCGCTCTGGCGGTGCGGGAATGGAGGGTGCGTTTTGGAAAAGAAGGTTTATGTAGTGGGAATGGGACCGGGAGAAGCGGGGCTGATGTGCCGCAAAGCGGACGCGGTTCTGAAGAACTGTGACGTGATCATCGGCTACACGGTATACGTGGATCTGGTGAGAGAGCGGTATCCGGGCAAGGAGTTTCTGACAACGCCCATGACCCAGGAGGCCAAGCGCTGCCGGATGGCTTTTGAAGAGGCGGCTAAGGGAAAAACGGTGGCAATGGTGTGCAGCGGCGACGCCGGAGTCTATGGTATGAGCGGACTGATCCTGGAGATCGGGGAAGAGTATCCGGAGATTCCTGTGGAAGTGATTCCGGGAATTACGGCAGCGTTAAGCGGCGGCGCGGTTCTGGGCGCTCCCCTTACCCATGACTTTGCGGTGATCAGCCTGAGCGACCGGCTGACGCCCTGGGAAACCATAGAGAGCCGGCTGTACCATGCGGCCAGCGCGGATTTTGCCATCTGTCTGTACAATCCGGCAAGCAAAGGAAGACCGGATCATTTAAGACGCGCCTGCGAAATCCTTCTCAGGGCCCTTCCGGCGGACCGGATCTGCGGTACGGTGGAAAACATCGGAAGAGAAGGGGAGAAGGTGGCGCTGTATACGCTGGAAGAACTGGCGGACGCTCCGGTAAATATGTTTACCACCGTATTTATCGGCAATTCGACGACGAAGGAAATCAGGGGGCGCATGGTGACGCCGAGAGGATACCGGATATGAAAGAGTTTTTGATTTTCGGCGGCACCCTGGAAGGGCGGAAGCTGTCCGCCTGGATGAGCCGCCAGGGCTGGCCCCATACGGTCAGCGTGGCAACCGAATATGGGGAAGAAGTGATGGAGCCGGAAAGCGGGGCGACGGTGCGTCAGGGCCGGATGGGAGAGGAAGAGATGCGCGCTCTTTTAAAGAGCGGCGCGTATCTTGCAGTGGCGGACGCCACCCACCCCTACGCGGTGGAG
>CALWMW010000160.1 GCA_944382085.1 uncultured Lachnospiraceae bacterium
GGAGGACAAGCTGATCTGGGACGTAGGGCACCAGTCCTATACCCATAAGATTCTCACCGGACGCAAGGACGGCTTTGACCAGTTAAGAAAATACGGCGGCATGAGCGGGTTCCCCAAAAGAAAGGAGAGCGACTGCGACGCCTTTGACACGGGACACAGCTCGACCTCCATCTCCGCGGGCCTGGGCTATGTAAGGGCCAGGGAAATTACCGGGGACAGCTACTATGTGGTTTCGGTTATCGGGGACGGCTCCATGACCGGAGGAATGGCCTACGAGGCGTTAAACAATGCCGCCCAGCTCAAATCGAATTTTATCATTGTCCTCAACGACAACAATATGTCTATTTCCGAGAATGTGGGGGGAATCTCCTCTTATCTCAGCAACATCCGTACGGCCGAGGCGTATACGGGACTGAAAAGCGGCATGGAAAACACGCTGAATAAGATCCCGGTTTACGGCGACCGCATTGTCCGCAGCCTGAAAAATACGAAACAGGGAATCAAACAGTTTTTTATTCCAGGTATGTTTTTTGAGGAGATGGGAATTAAATACCTGGGGCCGGTGGACGGACACAACATTTCTCAGATGGTGCGCGTGTTCCGAGACGCAAAAAAAGTAAACGGCGCGGTGATCGTCCACGTAAACACGAAAAAAGGAAAAGGGTTCGAACCGGCGGAACGCATGCCTTCCAGATTTCACGGGGCGGAGCCTTTTGATCCGGTGACCGGGCTTCCCAAAGCCAGAAAAAAGAAGGCGGCTTACACCGATGTTTTCTCAACGGTAATGTGCAAAATGGGAGCCAGGGAGCCTAAGCTTGTAGCGGTTACGGCGGCCATGCCGGATGGAACGGGACTGAAACGGTTCCGGAATATGTACCGGGACCGGTTCTTCGATGTGGGGATCGCGGAGGAACACGCGGTGACCTTTGCCGCCGGCCTTGCCGCGGGCGGCCTGATCCCGGTGGTGGCGGTGTATTCTTCTTTTCTCCAGAGAGCCTTTGACCAGATCATCCACGACGTCTGTATTCAGAACCTCCATGTCGTGTTTGCCGTTGACCGGGCAGGTCTGGTGGGAAGCGACGGCGAGACGCACCAGGGGATTTTCGATTTATCGTTCCTTTCTACGATTCCCAATATGTGCGTAATGGCGCCCAAGAACAAATGGGAGCTGGCCGACATGCTGAAATTTGCCCTATACTGCGAAGGCCCTGTGGCGCTTAGGTATCCCAAGGGAGAAGCCTTCGACGGGCTTTCCGAATTCCGGGCGCCGATCGTTTGCGGCAAAAGCGAGATCCTGTACGACGAAGTGGGACTGGCGCTGGTAGCGGTGGGCAGCATGGTAAAAACGGCGCTGCAGGTGCGGGAAAAGCTAAGAGAGCTGGGATACAGCTGCACCCTTGTGAACGCGCGCTTTGTGAAGCCGGTGGACGAGGAGATGCTGGCTTATCTGGCGAAGGATCACAAGCTGGTGGTGACCATGGAGGAAAACGTGAAGAACGGCGGGTTTGGCGAAAAGGTCCTGGAATACTACAATGAGACGCAGGCCGCAGTCCAGGTGCTTCCCATCGCTCTTCCGGACGATTACATCGAGCACGGAAGCGTGGATGCGCTGAAACAGGAGGCCTGCATCGACGCGGAATCGGTGTTCAAGCAGATTGCCGCCCGGTATTTTCCGTGAAGAAACAGTTTGGAGGAAACAGAGCAATGAAAGAACGCCTGGATGTTCTGATGGTAAAACGGGGGCTTGCGCCCTCCAGAGAAAAGGCGAAGGCGCTGATTATGGCAGGAGAGGTGCTGGTCGGCGGGCAGCGGGAGGATAAGGCGGGCACCCTGATCGATGAGAAAGCCGGAATTGAAGTGAAGGGAAGCAGCCTGCGCTATGTGAGCCGGGGAGGGCTGAAGCTGGAGAAGGCCATGAGCCATTTCGACGTTTCTCCCGCGGGAAAGGTCTGTATGGACGTCGGGGCTTCCACCGGGGGCTTTACCGACTGTATGCTTCAGAACGGGGCTGTGAAGGTCTACGCGGTAGACGTAGGGTACGGACAGCTGGACTGGAAGCTCAGGCAGAATCCCAGAGTGGTCTGTCTGGAGAAGACCAACATCCGCTACCTGGAGCCTTCCAGAGTGCCGGAGCCTCCGTCCTTCGTTTCCATTGACGTCTCCTTTATTTCTCTCACCAAGGTGCTGGTTCCCGTATGCCGGCTTATGGAAAAAAACGGGGATCTCGTCTGTCTGATCAAACCCCAGTTTGAGGCGGGACGGGAAAAGGTGGGAAAAAAAGGAGTCGTGCGGGATCCTCTTGTCCACGAGGAGGTGATCCGCCAGGTGATCGCATTCGGAAAAGAGATCGGACTTACCCCGCGGGAACTGGAATTTTCACCGGTAAAGGGACCGGAGGGCAACATCGAGTATCTGGTACATTTTGAAAAAGGGGAGCGCTTTGGCAAGGAACCGAGACATCCGGAGGAGACGTCCGCCTGGTACGAAGCGCATTGGCGCCCGAAAGCAAGACAGGTCGTGCAGCTGGCCCATGAGTCGCTGGACCGGTAAGGCGGGAAATATGAACACTTTTTATGTAATTTCCAATACACAGAAAGATCCGGAACTGCGAAACGCCAGGATTATACAGGAATTTCTTCAGGAAAAAGGAAAGAAATGCTACATCCAGACTTCCCGCTCCGATGGACTGCAGGAGCATTACCGTTATACGGATCCGGTGGGGATTCCCAGGGAAGTGGAGTGCGTACTGGTTCTGGGAGGAGACGGCACGCTCCTGCAGGCGGCCAGGGATTTGGTAGACCGGTCCCTTCCTCTGCTGGGAATCAATATGGGTACGCTTGGGTATCTGGCGGAGATCGACCGGAAGAATATCCGGCCGGCTCTGGAGAAGCTCATCTGCGGAGAATACTCCGTGGAAAACCGGATGATGATTTCCGGTACGGCCTATCACCAGAACCGGAAACTTTTAGAGGATATCGCCCTGAACGATATTGTGATCACCAGGGATGGAAGAATGCGGGTGGTGGATTTTCAGGTGCTGGTAGGGGGCGAATTCCTCTGTGCTTACAGCGCGGACGGAATTATCGTTTCCACGCCCACCGGTTCCACCGGGTATAATCTTTCGGCGGGCGGTCCCATCGTAGCGCCCACCGCTTCGCTTATGGTCCTGACGGCGGTGGCGCCCCATACGCTGAACGCGCGTCCCATTGTCCTGCCGGAGGATGTGGAGATTACCATCCAGATGGGAACCGGACACGGGGCGGACGCGGACGGAGCGGTGGCCACCTTTGACGGAGACACCATGGTGAAGCTGAACGCGGGGGACAAGATCGTCATTACGAAATCAGAACGGAAAACGGTTCTGATCAAAACGAAGAAAACAAGCTTTCTTGAAATATTGCGAGAAAAGATGAACAAGTAGCAGGGAGGTAAGGCATGAAGATAGGAAGACACGCGAAGATCGTTGACCTGATTTCAAAATGCGATATCGAAACGCAGGAGGAGCTGGCGGAGCGCCTTGCGAAAGAAGGATACCAGGTGACGCAGGCCACGATTTCCAGAGACATCCGGGAACTGAAGCTGACAAAGATCTCTACCAACGACGGGCGGCAGAAATACGCCCTGATGCAGAACCATGGGGTGGGGATGAATGAAAAATATCTGCGGGTTCTGTCAGAAGGCTTTGTCTCCATGGATATGGCGCAGAGCATCCTGGTGGTGAAAACGGTATCGGGAATGGCCATGGCCGTGGCTGTGGCCATAGACGCCATGCACTGGCCGGAAGTGGCCGGCTGCATTGCCGGAGACGACACCATCATGTGCGCGATCCGAAGCTCAGAGGATACGGTAAAGGTTATGGAAAAGATCAACTGCATTGTGTCAGACAGGGAGAAACACTGAAATGCTGAACAGCCTTCATGTAAAAAATATGGCCTTAATCGAAGAGGCGGAAGTGGAATTTGAAGAGGGGCTGAACATTCTCTCCGGCGAAACGGGAGCGGGAAAATCCATCCTCATCGGGTCCGTGAATATCGCCCTGGGAAGCGGAAATTTCCGGGATTTTCTCCGGGAAGACGCGGACTATTCCCTGGTGGAGTTGGTCTTTTCCACGCAGAGTGCTGCCGTAAAAAAGACGATGGAAGAATTGGAACTTCCCTGGGAAGAGGGGGAGATCATAATTTCCAGGAGATTTAAGGGCGGACGCAGCGTCAGCCGGATCAACGGCGAGACGGTTCCGGTCTCGGCGGTGCGCCGCCTGGCTTCCCTGCTTTTGGACATCCACGGACAGCACGAACATCAGTCCTTGCTTCTGCCGGAAAAGCATCTGGAAATCCTGGACGCCTTTGCCGGGGAAGAGGCGAAAAAGAAAAAGGAACTCTGCCGGGAGCAGTACCGGCAGCATATGGAAGTAAAACGGGAGTGGGATCAGGCGGTCCGCCAGGAGGCCGGCCGGATGAAGGAGATGGATTTTCTGCAGTTCGAGCTTCAGGAACTGGAAGCGGCCGCCCTGCGGCCCGGAGAGGACGAGGAGTTGGAACAGGCGTACCGGCTGCTGGCGAACGGACAGAAGATCCAGGAAGCCCTGGCGGAAGCCGGGAGTTTAAGCGGATGCGGCGGATACGACGGCGCCGCGGAGGAAATCGGCCGGGCGCTGCGGGCCATTGGATCGGTCCAGGAATACGACGATGCCCTGGAGGCGCTGGGGGAATCCCTGTCAGAGATCGAGAGCCTTCTGAATGACTTTAACCGCTCTCTTTCAGACTATGTGGATACCTTTTCCTTCGACGCCCAGGAACAGAACCGGGTAGAAGAACGACTGGATCTCATCAACCGCCTGAAGGCAAAATACGGATCCTCTATAGAGAAAATCCTGGAGGGAAAGAAGGAACGGCAGGAACGGCTGGAGCTTCTTGCCAACTACGAAGACTATCTGGAGGGGCTGAAGGCGCGGTATGAAAAGACCAAAAAAGCGCTGGAGCAGACGGCGGAGGAACTCTCCGCCCTGCGGAAAAAAAGCGCGGGAGAACTGGCCTGCCTGATCCGGGACAATTTAAAAGATCTGAACTTTCTGGAGGTACAGTTTGAGATAGAGTTCCGCGCCCTTCCCGCGCCGGAAGAAAACGGAAAAGACGCGGTATGCTTTTTAATCTCCACGAATCCCGGTATGCCGCTGCGCCCGCTGGGAAACGTAGCCTCTGGAGGAGAGCTTTCCAGAATCATGCTGGCGATCAAGGCGGTTCTGGCGGATCAGGACGACGTAGGCACGCTGATTTTCGATGAGATCGATACGGGAATCAGCGGCCGCACGGCTCAGAAAGTTTCGGAAAAAATGGCGGTGCTGTCCGCTTCCAGGCAGATTCTGTGCATTACGCACCTGGCCCAGATCGCCGCTATGGCCGATCAGCATTTTCTGATTGAGAAGAATCCCCAGGAAGGGAAGACGAGAACCAGGATCCGCCCGCTCTCAGAAGAAGAGAGCGTACAGGAGCTGGCAAGGATCCTGGGCGGAGCGCAGATTACGGAGACGGTGCTGGAAAGCGCCAGAGAGATGAAGGAGCTTGCCGGAAAGCTCAAAAGGAAAGGAGGGGCGTAAGTCCCTCCTGTTTTAATGATCCAGCATATCTTCAATAAAGATGCCGTATCCCTTTGTGGGATCGTTTACGAATACGTGCGTCACGGCTCCGATGAGCCGCCCGTTCTGAAGGATCGGAGAGCCGGACATTCCCTGGACAATTCCCCCGGTGAGCTTTAGAAGCTCTTCGTCGGTGACCTTTAAAACCATTCCTTTGTTTTCTTCCTTCACATGATAGCGCAGTTCCTGGATTTCCACTTCAAATTCTTTCCGGACGCCGTCCACCATACTTACCACAACCGCCGGGCCTTCCTCGGCCTCCTGCCGGTAGCCGATCTCACAGAGGGACAGCTCTGAGGCCAGATGGGGAAAGGCGGTGACCGTTCCGTAGATGCCCTGGCCGGTATTCTCTTTGATCTCGCCGATCTGATAGCCCTCGCTGTAATGGATCACCCCCGCAAGCTCACCGGGCTCTCCCTGGACGCCCTTGACGATGGAGACGACTTCCGCGTTGTACAAAAGTCCGTCCCGGATCTCCATCAGCTCTCCCGTATCCACGTCGCTGATGCCGTGTCCCAGCGCTCCGAACTGTCCCTCCTGATCCACATAAGTCAGCGTCCCGATGCCCTGCGTGTCATTGCGTACCCAGATCCCGGCTTTGTATTCGTTTTCGCCGGTCTGGACTGGAGTCACCTCCAGGTGAAGGAGCTTTCCGGAGCGCTGGACTTCCAGGGCTATGGCGTTTCCGCCGCTTTCATTGATGCAGGCAATCAACTCCTCCTTGTTCTTCAGAGGAGAACCGTTGGCCGCGGTGATGTAGTCTCCCTCCAGAACGACGTTTTCCGCGGGAATGCAGGATTTTCCCTGTATGGACTGAACCGTTCCGGTACCGACGACCAGGACGCCCTTTGTCTCAAGGTAAATTCCGATGGGAAGGCCTCCCACATAGACCTGTTCCCGGTCTACGACCTCCACATTTACGGTCTTGAGCGGAATTTTTCCCAGAAGCTTATAAGAAATCTGATATCGGTTCTTTACGTTTCCGGTACTTACGCTGGCGGCAAACCCTTCCGGTGCGGGAGACGTTCCGGAGGTTTCCTCAAACTGAATCTCTTTTTCAATCAGACGGTCAATGGGCGAAGAAAAAAAAGAGGGAATCTCATCCGCTTTCGCGGCCTGTATGGAATCCGGGATCTGACCGCGCAGCAAAAGCCAGCCGCCGTACAGGAAGGCCATTGCGCCCAGAAGCAGCATGGCTGCCGCATATCTTCGGTATCTTTTTCTGCCAGACATTTTAACACACCTTTCTTTCTCAAATGGTAAAAAACTCTGATTTCAGTATGCGAAATCTGTCTGCGTTCCACACTGGTATTTTTTTGTTGTTATTCTTCTTTTTGCGTCACAAAATCTTATGTGATTCGTTTATTTTTGGTGATAAGGGGCTGCCGATGTATTTTTTTGACAAAAAACTGTGTCGTTTTATGAAGATAAGATTTTCTTGCGAATAGATAGAGTTGTTATATAATACAAGTAGTCTTTGACTTTCAAAAAATGCAACGGCAAATATATTTGATGAGGAGAGGGAAACGCAATGGAAAAACTGAACGTCGCGATTGCGGATGACAACGAAAGGATGCTTCAGCTTTTGGATCAGATTGTAAAAAGCGATGAAGAACTGGAAGTAGTAGGCAAAGCCGGGAACGGCGAAGAACTGATCGAGATCATTAAAGAAAAAGAGCCGGATGTGGTCCTGCTGGATATTATTATGCCAAAGCTGGACGGACTGGCGGTAATGGACCGGATCAACCATGAACAGAATATAAAGAAACCGGCTTTTATCGTGATTTCAGCGGTAAGCCAGGAGAAGACCACAGAAGACGCTTTTGAACTGGGGGCGGACTATTATATTCTGAAGCCCTTCAACAACGAAATGGTGCTGAACCGGATCCGCCGGGTAAAGACGAGGCAGGAGAGGACGGCGGGAAAAGAAAAGAAGCGGCAGACCTACGAGAGCAAAAAGGAATATCTGGAGCACAATCTGGAGACGGATGTGACTAACATCATCCATGAGGTAGGCGTGCCGGCTCACATAAAAGGGTATCAGTATCTGAGGGACGCCATTATCATGTCGGTAAAAGATATGGAGATGCTGAATTCCATTACAAAAATCCTGTACCCCACCATTGCCAAACGGCACCAGACCACGCCCAGCCGGGTGGAGCGCGCCATCCGCCATGCCATTGAAGTGGCCTGGAGCAGAGGGAAAATGGACACCATTGAAGAACTGTTCGGGTATACGGTGAGCGGAGGAAAAGGAAAACCCACCAATTCGGAATTCATCGCGCTCATCGCGGATAAAATCCGTTTGGAGTACAAAAACCGGGGGCAGTGATTTTATTCTGAATAAAATTTGATGATAGGCGAATTAACACTTTTCTTTGGGGGCAAAATGCGGTATAATCTCACTATATAATGGATGATGCGGAGGTTTCTTCTATGAAAAAAGTATTATTTGTTACGTCTGAGGCGGTGCCCTTTATTAAAACCGGGGGCCTGGCGGATGTAGCCGGATCCCTGCCCAAGTGTTTTAACAAAGAAGAGTTTGATGTGAGAGTGATTCTCCCCAAATATCTCTGTATAAGCGAAGAGTGGAGAAATAAGATGAACTATGTCACTCACTTTTACATGGATCTTTCCTGGCGTTCCCAGTATGTGGGCGTTCTGGAGATGCAGTATGACGGGGTGCAGTTCTATTTTATCGACAACGAGTATTATTTCTCCGGCCCGAAGCCTTACGGAAATATCTACCAGGATATTGAGAAGTTCGCGTTCTTCTCCAAGGCGGCGCTTTCCGCCCTTCCGCTGATCGGATTCCAGCCGGATATCGTTCACTGCCATGACTGACAGACGGGCCTTGTGCCGGTTCTTCTCAAGGACAAATTCCACGAAGGCGAGTTCTTCCGGAACATGAAATCAATTATCACCATACATAATCTGAAATTCCAGGGCATCTGGGACGTAAAGACCGTACGGGATATCACGGGACTTCCCGCCTACTATTTCACTCCGGATAAGCTGGAGGCCTACGGGGACGCCAACTACCTGAAAGGCGGTATCGTATACGCGGACGCCGTTACCACGGTGAGCGAGACGTATGCGGAGGAGATCAAGACGCCGTTCTACGGAGAACGCCTGGATGGCCTGATGAGAGCCAGATCCAACTGTCTGCGGGGAATCGTAAACGGAATCGATTACGACGAATACAATCCTGAAACCGACAAGATGATCGAATTCAACTACAACAGCAGAAATTTCCGCAAAGAAAAGATTAAGAATAAGAGAGCCCTCCAGAGGGATCTGGGCCTTGCGCAGAACGACGGAACGTTCCTCATTGGAATCGTCTCCCGCCTTACCGACCAGAAGGGCTTTGACCTGATCGCTTACATGATGGATGAGATGTGCCAGCAGGATCTGCAGTTTGTGGTGCTGGGCACCGGAGAAGAGAAGTACGAGAATATGTTCCGGCATTTCGCCTGGAAGTATCAGGGCAAAGTATCGGCGAACATTTATTATTCCGAGGCGATGTCTCACCGGATTTACGCTTCCTGCGACGCGTTCCTGATGCCCTCGCTCTTCGAGCCCTGCGGCCTGTCCCAGCTGATGAGCCTCAGGTACGGTACGGTTCCCATCGTGCGCGAGACGGGCGGACTCAAGGATACCGTGCAGCCGTACAACGAATACGAGAGCACCGGAACGGGCTTCAGCTTCGCCAACTACAACGCCCATGAGATGTTTAATACCGTGAAATACGCGATGTACGTATACTACAATAAAAAACGCGAGTGGAACAAGCTGATTGACCGCGGCATGGCCATGGATTTCTCCTGGAACAATTCCGCGCGGAAATATGAAGATCTTTACAGAAGCCTGTAAGCGTTAACAGAATTCCTTTCCTCCTTCCTGACAGCCCGCAAGAGCCACGGCAGCCGGAAGGAGGATTTTTTTACGCGCTTTCTGCGGTTTTCCTCCGGAAAAAAAGAAACGCGGGCAGGAAAAAAGCAGGCAGATACAGGCCGATCTCCAAAAGAAAAGCGGGCCACGTATGTTCGGGAACCAGATTCAGGGCCCGGAAGCAGTACACCGCGCCGGACGCGGCAAGGCAAAGAGCCAGGGGAAGCACCAGGGCCTCTCCAGGATCCGGAAAGAAGCCGCAGCTTCGGTACAGGAGGATGAGAAAAGCGGCAAAGAGAAATACCTGTGCAAGAAGCATTCCATAGAGATACCCTTCCATTCCCCGGAAAGGAACGAGAAACACGACAGAAAGCAGGCGGAGGACAGAAGAAAAAGAGTGAAGAAAGGAAACCGTCCCTGTTTTGCCAAGCCCGTGGAGGATGCTGGAAAGCGTAGTGTTCAGATACAGAAAAGGACACAAAAAGGAAAGCCGTACCACGTAGCGTCCCGCGTCCTGGCTGCCAAACAGCAGCGTCCCGCTCTCTTCCCCGAAAAGAAGAAAGGCGTTGGCGCAGAAAAATCCCAGATAGAGGCTGGCGAAAAAACTGGACCGTATGGTTGCCTGGAGAGATCCGGCCTGTTTTTTGCTGCTCGCTTCCGAGACGGCAGGAAGAAGAATCGTTCCAAGGGATCCGGTGACGGCAGTGGGAAACAGAATCAGAGGAAGCGCCATTCCGGTGAAAGCGCCGTACAGGGAGAGCGCCTGGGAGGAAGAAAGCCCGAAGCGCCGAAGCGTAAGAGGAAGCAGGGCCGCTTCCATGGCCTGGAGAACGCAAAGAAGCATTCTGCTGGAAGAAAAGGGGAGAGAGATGGAAAGAATCTCTCTCAGGCCGGAGAAGAGACGGCTTTTTTTTGGAGAACACGGCGGACGGGAGAACAAGACAGACGCGGCGCAGAACACAGACGCGGCGATTTCTCCGGCGACCTGGCCAAGGACAAGGACCATGGCGGAAAGCGGATGGTTCCGGATCAGGAAAAGGACGCAGACGCCTACGGAAAACAGGATGCGAAACAGCTGCTCCGCCAGCTGGGAGAGGGCGGGCAGCAGGATTTTTTTCTGTCCCATAAGGTAGCCGCAGACACAGGAGTGGACGGCGGCAAAAGGGAGGGAAAAGGAAAGAATCCTCAACAGCGCGGCGCAGCGCGGTTCTCCCAGAAAACGGCCGGCGGCAAAAGAGGAAAAAAAGAAAAGCAGGACTGCAAGGAGGAGAGAGCCGGCGACGCTAAAAAACAGACCGGCCCCAAAGACCTCCCAGGCCCTGCTTTTTTCTTTCTGCGCCAGGTGGAGGGAGACCTGCCTGGAAACCGCGGTCTGCACGCCTCCGAAAGCGGCGGCGGCACAGAAGGCGTAAAGGGGCAGAATCATCTGATACAGCCCCATATTTTCCGCACCTACCTGGCGGGAGAGGAATATCTTATAAAAAAACCCGGCAAATCTGGAAAGCAGACCGGCGGCGGTAAGCAGAAACGTTCCCTTCAGTAAATATTCCTTCTGATTCATACGGTGTGCTCCAAACGGCATTTCTTTAAAGCGTATGCGTCACTTCCCCTTGACAGAACCCGGAAAGGATGGTATTCTCTCCATAAATCCGAGTAAATCACTGGGAAATAGAAAAAACGGGTGGTGACTATGAAGCTTTCTACAAAAGGGAGATATGGACTCAGGGCGCTGATCGACCTGGCGCTGCACTGTGAAGAGGAAACGGTTTCCATCAGCAGCATTGCGGCCAGGCAGAAGATCTCCGAAGGATATCTGGAACAGCTGGTAGCGCGTCTGAAAAAGGCGGGACTGGTGAGCAGCACCCGCGGAGCCCAGGGCGGATACCGCCTGGCCAGGCCGGCCGAAGAGATTTCCGTAGGAGATGTGCTGAGAGCCCTGGAGGGAGATCTGCGGGCGGTGGAATGTCCGGGAGAGGAAGGCGGCTGCCAGGAAGCGGATCTGTGCGTGACAAAATACGTCTGGCAGCGGATCAATGAGAGCATTACGAAAACGGTAGATGAAATCCGTCTGGATCAGCTGGTGGAAGAGAGCCGGAAGACGCAGGAGCGCAGGCAGGCTTTTGTCTGCATGGCAGAAAAGAAAGGAAACAGCAAAAGGAGGAAACAGGAAGATGGATCGGCAGATATATCTTGACAACGCAGCGACCACAAAGGTATCCGAGACCGTGCTGGAGGCTATGCTGCCTTATTTTTCGGAATACTATGGGAATCCTTCCAGCATTTACCGGCTGGGAGCGAAAAGCAAAGAGGCGGTAACGAAGAGCCGGGAGATTCTGGCAGAGACTCTGGGAGCCAAGGAGAACGAAATCTATTTTACCGGAGGCGGATCCGAGGCGGACAACTGGGCGATCAAGGCCGCGGCAGAAGCGTACGCTTCCAAGGGAAAGCATATTATCACTTCGAAAATCGAGCATCACGCGGTCCTTCATACCTGTCAGTATCTGGAGAAGAAGGGATATGAGGTGACGTATCTGGACGTGGATGAGAGAGGAATCGTAAAACTGGAGGAGTTAAAGAAAGCCATCCGTCCGGACACAATCCTGATTTCCATTATGTTCGCCAACAACGAGATCGGCACCATCCAGCCGATTCCGCAGATCGGCCGGATTGCCAGAGAACATGGAATCCTTTTTCACACGGACGCCGTACAGGCGTATGGCCAGATTCCCATTCAGGTGGACGATTGCTGCATTGATATGCTCAGCGCCAGCGGCCACAAGCTGTACGGCCCCAAGGGCGTCGGATTCCTCTATATCAGAAAAGGCGTGAAGATCCGTTCGTTTGTCCACGGAGGCGCCCAGGAGAGAAAACGCAGGGCCGGGACAGAGAACGTACCCGGTATCGTGGGCCTTGGGGCGGCGGCGCAGGAGGCAGCTGCTACCATGGAAGAGCGGGCAAAAAGAGAGACGGCGCTCAGGGACTATCTGATTGAACGGATGCAAAAAGAGATCCCCTATACCCGACTGAACGGAGACGCTTCCCTGCGCCTGCCCAATAACGCGAATTTCAGCTTTCAGTTTATTGAAGGAGAATCGCTGCTCATCATGCTGGATATGGAGGGAATCTGCGGCTCCAGCGGTTCCGCCTGCACCTCCGGTTCCCTGGATCCCTCCCATGTGCTCCTGGCCATCGGCCTGCCGCATGAGATCGCTCACGGGTCCCTGCGTCTGACGCTGGGAAAAGACACCACCAGGGAAGAACTGGACTATACCGTAGAAAAAACGAAACAGATTGTGGAGCGGCTGCGGAGCATGTCGCCCCTTTACGAAGACTTTGTAAAAAAATCCGGACAGAACCGGGAATAAGAAAAAAACCAAAAAGAGAAGTTGGAGGAAAAGACATGTATTCAGAAAAGGTGATGGATCATTTTCAGAACCCCAGAAATGTGGGAGAGATTGAGAATGCCAGCGGAGTGGGAACCGTAGGAAACGCGAAATGCGGAGATATCATGAGAATCTATCTGGACATCGACGAAACGGGAGTGATCCGCGACGTGAAGTTCAAAACCTTCGGCTGCGGAGCCGCCGTGGCTACTAGCAGCATGGCCACTGAGCTGGTAAAGGGAAAAACGGTGCAGGAAGCGATGGAGGTGACCAACAAAGCGGTGATGGAGGCCCTGGACGGTCTTCCCCCGGTGAAGGTTCACTGTTCCCTCCTGGCGGAGGAAGCCATTCACGCGGCGCTCTGGGATTATGCCCAGAAGAACGGCATTCAGATTGAAGGCCTCTCAAAGCCCAAGTCAGACATTCACGAGGGAGAAGAGGACGAGGAAGAGGAATACTAAGACATGAGAAAAGAACGTGTGGTAGTGGGAATGTCTGGAGGCGTGGATTCGTCTGTGGCAGCCTGTCTGCTGAAAGAAGCCGGATATGAGGTGATCGGAGTGACCATGCAGATCTGGCCAAAGGAGGATCCCTCCGGAACGGAAGAAGGCTGCTGCGGGGAGAGCGCCGTGGAGGACGCCAGGAGGGCGGCCGCCAGCCTTGGAATCCCCCATTATGTCATGAATTTCCGGGAGGAATTCAAGAAGCAGGTCATGGACGATTTCGCGCGGGAATATCTGGCGGGACGGACGCCCAATCCCTGTATTGTCTGCAACCGGCACATCAAATGGGAGGCTCTTTTGAAACGGAGCATGGAACTGGGGGCGGACTATATCGCCACGGGACATTATGCCAGGATCCGCAGGCTGGAAAACGGAAGACTCGCCCTTTGCCAGGCCGCTTCCGGGGCGAAAGATCAGACCTACGCCCTTTACAGCCTGACCCAGGAGCAGCTCGCCCATACGCTCATGCCGGTGGGCGATTATGAAAAAAGCGAGATCCGCAGGATCGCCAGAGAGATGGGGCTTTCCACCGCGGAAAAACCGGACAGCATGGAGATCTGTTTCGTGCCGGATCAGGATTACGCCGGCTTTATCGAACGGTATACCGGCCGCGCCGTTCCGGAAGGGAATTTTGTTACGGCAAAGGGAGAGATCCTTGGAAAACACAGAGGAATCATTCACTATACCATCGGGCAGAGAAAGGGCCTGGGGTTAAGCCTTGGGAAACCGGCTTTCGTCACAGAGATCCGTCCCGAAACCAACGAGGTCGTAGTGGGGGACGGGGAGGACGTCTACGCCGAAGGCCTGGTCTGCCGCCGCCTGAACTTTATGGGCCTTTCCGGCCTGCAAGGTGAGACAAGGCTGAAAGTCAAGATCCGGTACAGCCACCCCGGAGAGGAAGCCGTGGTGCGCTTGACCGGGCCGGATCAGGCGGAGGTACGTTTTTCCCGTCCGGTGCGGGCGGTTACGCCCGGACAGGCCGCGGTATTCTACCGGGAAGACTGGGTGGCCGGGGGCGGCACGATTGTGGGAAAAGTGTAAAGGACAGGACGGAGGAAGAATATGGAACAGAGACAGAATCTGCGGCGAAGAAGCGGCAGCCGGTATCCGGAGAAAAGACAGGAGTCCCGCCGGTATGGACAGGCGCCTGCCATGCGGGGAAGAACCGGAAGAAAGAAAAGAAGAAGGGGAAAGAAAGGCACATGGTTTCTCCTTCTGGCGCTCCTTCTGGCGGCCGCCTGCGGAGGAGGACTTTTTTATTTCCTCAGGATAGGACGGGCGCCTTCCGTGGAGGTGGATCTTACGATCCTGGACAGTCCCTATGCGGTGCTTGTGGACGGGCCCACCGGAAAGGTACTGGCTTCCAAAGGAGGAAGCGAGCGGATCTATCCTGCTTCCATGACCAAGATCCTTACGGTTTACACGGCGATTCAGTATCTGAAGGACCTGGACCAGAAGGTGACGCTGTCCTATGATTACTTTGACGCTCTATACGCGGAGGATGCTTCCAGGGCGGGATTTGAGCCGGGGGAGGAAGCGACCGTCCGGGATCTTCTGTACGGAGCCCTGCTTCCCTCCGGGGCGGAGTGCTGTATGGAGCTTTCCCTCCAGGCCGCCGGTTCGGAAGAGGGCATGGCGGAGCTTATGAACCGAGAAGCGGAGAAGCTGGGTCTGAACCATTCCCATTTCACCAACTCCACAGGCCTTCACGATGAGAATCTTTATTCTACGCCGGAGGACATCGCGAAGCTCCTTCGGGCGGCGCTGAAGAACGATACCTTTTATCAGATCTTCACCACGCACTATTACACCGTGGCGCCGACGTCCGTGCATCCGGAAGGATTTACCTTCTGGAGTACCATGTTTAAGAGCATGGCGGAGGAGACGGTGAACGGAGGGGAGATCCTGGGAGGAAAGACCGGCTATACCCAGGAGGCAGGTCACTGCCTGGCCAGTATGGCAGAGGTGAACGGGCGGACGTACATCCTGGTGACGGCCGGAGCCGCAGCGAATCCCAGTACGGAACTGTACCATATCAGCGACGCGTTTCTGGCCTACAACCAGATCGCGGGAGAACAGGCATAAAAAGGCCGGAGCAGCCTACAGAGGAAGCTGCTCCGGTTTTCTGTTTTGGAAGACGCAGTAGAAGCGGTAGCCCAGTTCTCTTAACAGGGCGGTGGTTTTGTGAAATTCATAAGCCAGGTACTCCGGCGTATGGGCGTCGGAACCGATGGTAATCTGTTCCCCTCCCAGCTCCCGGTAGCGTTTCAGAATACCGATGCAGGGGTTTGGTTCTCCCAGGCCGTGCCGGAATCCTCCCGTATTGACCTCCAGGCATTTCCCTTTCTCAATCAGGAGGACAAGAAGGGGATCCAGATATTCCCGGTATTCTTCGTAGGAATAATACTTGTTTTGGTTCGGACCGTAGCGGACGACGTAGTCCATATGCCCAAGAGTGTCGAAGGAGTCAAACCGCCGGAGATTTTCATATTCAACCTGAAAGAATCTTTCATAGCATTCCCGCTCGGAGCGGCCCTCAAAGTAGGCGGGATAATAGGGATCTCCTCCGTCCGCGTAATGCTGGGAACCAATGATAAAATCAAAGGGATGGGAGGCCGCGTATTCGGTAAGGGTCTCTGTCACATGCGGCTGGATGCCCAGCTCCACCCCGATGCGGATCTCAAGTTTTCCGGCCCACCTGGCCTGAAGGTCCCTGAGGCTTTGGAAGTATTCTTCCGTATCCAGAAGGAAAAAATCCGGGTCTCCGGGCGCGTCCAGATCCAGATGCTCCGTGAAGCAGATTCCCTTCAGCCCCAGGGAAACCGCTTTTTGAATCATAACCTCCGCCGGGACGTCGCAGTCGCCGGAAAAATCAGAGTGCAGATGGCAGTCGTAACAGATTTCCATTTTAAAATTCCTCCTTCGCCAGAATCAGAATCCTTGTCTGCTATTTTATGGAAGAATTTTATCACAGAAACATTTTTTTTGCAAAGAATCACGATTACTACTTGAATTTCTGGAACAAATTGGGTAGAATATTACATAAGGTGTGGCCTCTGAATACGGAGACCCCCAATAGTATTGCTCACTCAGCAAAATTACTTTTAGGAGGAATTGAAATCATGGCAGTAAAAGTTGCAATTAATGGTTTTGGCCGTATTGGCCGTCTGGCTTTTCGTCAGATGTTCGGAGCAGAAGGATTTGAGATCGTAGCGATCAACGACCTGACCTCTCCTGAGATGCTGGCTCACTTACTGAAATATGATTCTACACAGGGTAGATACGAGCTGTGCGACAAGGTTTCTTACAGTGAGAATTCTATCACCGTTGACGGAAAAGAGATCAAGATCTACGCAGAAGCGAAAGCGGCAGATCTTCCCTGGGGAGAGCTTGGCGTAGACGTAGTTCTGGAGTGTACCGGTTTCTACACCTCCAAAGACAAAGCACAGGCTCACATCGATGCAGGCGCAAAGCACGTTATCATTTCCGCTCCGGCTGGAAACGATCTGAAGACCATCGTTTACAATGTAAACCATGACAGCCTGACCAACGAGGACAAGATCATCTCCGCTGCTTCCTGTACAACGAACTGCCTGGCTCCCATGGCAAAGGCTCTGAACAACCTGGCTCCCATCAAGTCCGGTATCATGTGCACCATCCACGCTTACACAGGCGATCAGATGACTCTGGACGGACCGCAGAGAAAAGGCGACAAGAGAAGATCCCGTGCCGCAGCTGTGAACATCGTTCCCAACAGCACCGGCGCTGCGAAGGCAATCGGCCTGGTTATTCCGGAACTGAACGGCAAGCTCATCGGCGCTGCACAGCGTGTTCCGACCCCCACAGGTTCTACCACGATCCTTACCGCAGTAGTAGAAGGAAACGTAACCAAGGATCAGATCAACGCAGCTATGAAGGCAGCTTCCAACGAGTCCTTCGGCTACAACGAGGATGAGATCGTATCCAGCGATATCGTTGGTATGAGATATGGTTCTCTGTTTGATTCTACTCAGACGATGGTTCTTCCGCTGGACAACGGTACCACTGAGGTACAGGTTGTTTCCTGGTATGACAACGAGAACTCCTACACCAGCCAGATGGTTCGTACCATCAAGCACTTTGGAAAACTTCTTGGAGCTTAATGCTTCCGGCAGTGAAAAGTGAAAAAAGAGATATAGACTCACTAAGGGTCCGGTCTGTTTTGGACCGGACCCTGTTTTTATAAAAAGGATGGAGGTTTTGGAATCATGGGATTAAATAAAAAATCAGTAGACGACATCAACGTAAAAGGCAAAAAAGTTTTGGTGCGCTGCGATTTTAACGTGCCTTTGAAAGAGGGTAAGATCACGGACGAGAACCGCCTCGTTGCCGCGCTTCCCACCATCAAGAAGCTGATCGCGGACGGCGGAAGAGTGATCCTCTGCTCCCATCTTGGAAAGCCCAAGGGAGAGCCTAAGCCTGAGATGTCCCTGGCTCCGGTGGCCGCACGCCTTTCCGAGCTGCTTGGACAGGAAGTGAAGTTTGCCGCTGACAATGAAGTGGTAGGACCCAACGCCAAAGCGGCGGTAGCGGCTATGAAAGACGGAGATGTAATCCTTCTTGAGAACACCCGTTACAGAGCGGAGGAGACCAAGAACGGCGAAGCCTTCAGCAAAGAGCTGGCTTCCCTGTGCGACGTTTTTGTAAACGACGCTTTCGGAACCGCCCACAGAGCGCACTGCTCCAACGTAGGCGTGACGGAGTTTGTAGATACCTGCGCAGTAGGATATCTTATGCAGAAAGAGATTGATGTCCTGGGCAACGCCGTGAACAATCCCACCCGTCCCTTTGTGGCAATCCTGGGCGGAGCGAAAGTAGCGGACAAGCTGAACGTAATCTCCAATCTTCTGGAGAAATGCGATACCCTGATCATCGGCGGCGGTATGGCGTTTACGTTCCTGAAAGCCAAAGGATATGAAGTAGGCGCTTCTCTGGTAGACGATACGAAGATCGATTACTGCAAAGAGATGATGGCGAAGGCGGAGAAGCTTGGCAAGGAGCTTCTG
>CALWMW010000161.1 GCA_944382085.1 uncultured Lachnospiraceae bacterium
AAGCCAGGAACACGATGGCATTGGCTACCTCCTGCGTCTCCCCCGGACGGCCCATGGGAATTCCCGCAATCACTTCCGCCGCCTGTTCTTCCGGCATGCTTTTCCAGATTTCTGTGTTAATCAGTCCGGGACATACACAATTTACCGTAATGCCGTCCTTCGCCACTTCTCTGGCGAGGTTTTTGGAAAAGCCCAGAACTGCCGCTTTGCTTGCGGAATAATGCGCTCCGCCGAACACGCCGCCTCCCCTCTTTCCGGAGACAGAGCTTAAACTTACGATTCTTCCGTATCCCTGTTTCTTCATCACTTCGCAGACTGCCTGGGTAATCAGAAAGAGACCGAACATATTTACGCTGAATATCCTCTTCATATCGTCCAGTTTCATATCCGCCACGGTTACTTTCTGGGAGACTCCCGCGTTATTCACCAGCACGTCAATTCGTCCGAATTTTGCAAGCACCTCCGTTACCAGAGCGTTCACAGATTCTTTTTCGCACAGATTTCCGGCAATTCCCCAGGCCCGATACCCCAGGTCCTCCATTTCTTTTACATTCGCATCCAGTCCGGCCTGGTTGATGTCGCAGATCACAACCTGCGCTCCCTGCTTTCCAAAGGTGTGCGCGATGGTACGTCCTATTCCTTTGGGAGAGCCTGCTCCCGTAATCAATACTACCTGTCCATTAAAATCCAGCATCTTTCTTTCCGCCTTTCTTATTTTTCGTTCTTTGATTTCTTTTCCAGCAGTTCCTCTGCCTGTTTTACAATATTTTCCACCGCAATTCCGTTCATCTCCAGGAGACGTTCGTAGGGCGCCGATTGGCCGAACTGATCCTGAATTCCTACTCTGCGCAGAAGCGCTCCGCCATTTTCGGCGATCAGTTCCGCTACCGCGCTGCCAAGGCCATTGTAAATATTGTGATCTTCTATTGTCACGATGGCGTTTGTCGTCCGAATACTGTTCCGCACTGCCTCACAGTCCAGAGGCTTTATCGTATGCATATCCAGAACCTCGGCTTCCATTCCTTTTTTGCTCAGGATCTTAGCAGCCTCCATGGCCAGACGGACCGTATCCCCATTTGCGATCAAGGAAACATCGCTTCCTTCCCGAATTCTTTTCGCCTTTCCAATCTCAAAGGTGCCGCCCTCTTCATAAATCACTGGTACGGCATCCCTGGTAAATCTCAGGTACACCGGTCCATTCCAGGCTGCGGCTGCTTTCACAAGAGCTTTCGCGGATACATAATCTGCCGGCATCACCACCGTCATATTGGGCAGCGTTCTCATAATTCCCATATCTTCAATACATTGATGACTGGCCCCGTCGTTAGCCGGAGTCACGCCGCCGTGCGAGCACGCGATTTTCACATTCAGATTGGGATAACAGATCTCCTGGCGAATCATTTCACAGATCCTCATGCTTCCGAAAGCCGCGTAAGTCACTACAAAAGGAGTCCGCCCACAGGTGGCGAGTCCGGCTGCCACGCCTGCCGCGTTCTGTTCCGCAATCCCAACGTTTAAGTACTGCTCCGGCAGTTCTTTACGGAACGTTCCGGTCTTGCAGGATTTTCCGATGTCAATATCGATCACGTAAATATCGGGATTCTCTTTTCCAAGATCTACGATGGCTTCCCCAAATCCGTCTCTGGTCGCTATTTTTTTCTGTTCCATAATCATCCCTCCTAACATCCAGAAGATTGTGTCTTCAGCTCTTTCATTGCCTGTTCAAACTGCTCCTGATTGGGAGCCGTCCCATGCCAGCCGCATTCATTCTCCATGAAGGAGACTCCCTTTCCTTTCACCGTATGAGCGAAAAGGCATTTGGGACGCCCGTTCTTTACCAGCTTAGCCAGTTCAATGGCCGCTACAACCTGCTCCATATCATTTCCGTCAATCTCATAAACATCAAAACCAAATGCCTGGAATTTCTGTCCAAGGTTGATATTCGGCATAACCTCGTCGGTCGTGCCGTCCAGCTGAAGGCCGTTGTCATCCACAAATACAATTAAATGATCCAGCTGATACTTATTCGCCGTCTGGCAGGCCTCCCAGATCTCACCTTCCTGACATTCCCCATCTCCCACTGCTACGTATACGTAGTAATCCTTCTGTCGCCGTTTTCCGTCGATGGCCATACCAACGCCGCAGGCAAGTCCCTGACCCAAAGATCCTGTAGAAATATCAATTCCCGGACATTTCTTCATATCCGGATGTCCCTGGAGCATAGAGCCTTCCTTTCGCAGAGTATCCAGTACATCCATAGGAAAGTATCCTTTCATCGCCAGAGCCGCGTACTGGGCCGGGCAGACATGGCCTTTTGACAGGATAAAACGATCCCGGTCCTCCCACTTGGGGTTATTCGGATCAATCCGCATCTCCCGGAAATAGCAGGCCGTTACAAAGTCAGCCACAGAAAGGGAGCCTCCGGGATGGCCGGACTGCGCTTTATAAATCATCTCAATCACATGCCTTCGCAAATCTGTCGCTGTGTTCTTCAGTTCTCTGATACTGATTCCTTCCATGAAATTTCCTCCTTGCTGATTCCCTGTCCTCATTGTGCAACGTAGGATGTTGATCGTTCTATGTATAGATCATACAAGTTAACCAGAGATTTGTCAACCGCTTTTACCGGTTCTGTGCATTTTTAGCAGTATTACCAGTTTTCCCTTCCTGTTTTTGTGATAATTGATATTCAAACTCCTTATAACGCTAAAAAAACAGCCTTTTCTCCTGTCAATCCGTCGAAGGCTGTTCTGGTCTCTTTTTCGTTTGGTTTTTCTCGCAAAGTGTTCTATCTTTTCCTAGAAAACGTAATTTTCTATTGAATGTAAGAAACTGCCGTACAAATCCAGTACGGCAGTTTCTTTTAAAGGAATGACATATTGTGAATTCCAGCAAACTCTTTATTTTGCGGACTCGGCAATCGCCGCCTGCGCCGCGGCCAGTCTGGCAATGGGTACGCGGAACGGTGAGCAGGATACATAGTCCAGTCCCAGCTTGTGGCAGAACTCTACGGAAGAAGGATCTCCGCCGTGCTCGCCGCAGATACCCAGATGCAGATTCGGGTTCACCGGTTTGCCCAGCTGGATGGCCATCTCCATCAGCTTGCCTACGCCGTTCTGATCCAGCTTCGCAAAGGGATCGTTCTCAAAGATCTTGGCGTCATAGTAAGCGTTCAGGAACTTGCCGGCGTCGTCTCTGGAGAAGCCGTAGCACATCTGTGTCAGGTCGTTGGTACCGAAGCAGAAGAAGTCCGCTTCCTTCGCGATCTCACCAGCAGTCAGAGCGGCTCTGGGGATCTCGATCATCGTACCAACCTGATACTTGAGCTCGCATCCGGCCGCTTTGATCTCAGCGTCCGCGGTCTCCACCACCGTCTTCTTCACATATTTGAGCTCCTTGGCGTCGCCTACCAGGGGGATCATGATCTCCGGAACAAGGTTCCAGTCCGGATGCGCTTTCTGAACGTTAATCGCTGCCCGGATCACGGCTCTTGTCTGCATCGCCGCGATTTCCGGATAGGTCACTGCCAGACGGCAGCCTCTGTGGCCCATCATGGGGTTGAACTCGTGAAGGGAATCAATGATCGCCTTGATCACATCCACGCTCTTGCCCTGCGCCTTGGCCAGCTTCTCAATGTCCTCTTCCTCCGTGGGAACGAACTCGTGGAGAGGCGGATCCAGGAAACGGATGGTAACCGGGCATCCCTCCATGGCCTCGTACAGCTTCTCAAAGTCTCCCTGCTGCTCCGGAAGGATCTTAGCCAGAGCGGCCTCTCTCTCCTCCGGTGTCTCAGAGCAGATCATCTCGCGGAAGGCGTCGATGCGGTCTCCTTCAAAGAACATATGCTCGGTACGGCAAAGGCCGATTCCCTCTGCTCCCAGCTCTCTCGCCTTCCGGGCGTCTCTGGGCGTGTCCGCGTTGGTTCTGACTTTGAGCTTTCTGTATTTGTCCGCCCATGCCATAATTCTTCCAAACTCGCCGGCAATGGCCGCGTCCACTGTGGGAATAATTCCGTCGTAAATGTTTCCGGTAGAGCCGTCCAGAGAGATGGGATCTCCTTCGTGGAACTCTTTGCCGTTCACTGTAAATTTCTTATTCGCCTCATCCATCACGATATCGCCGCATCCGGATACGCAGCAGGTGCCCATGCCGCGGGCCACAACCGCCGCATGGCTGGTCATTCCGCCGCGAACCGTCAGGATACCCTGGGCGCTCTTCATACCTTCAATATCCTCCGGAGAGGTCTCCAGACGAACCAGAACTACCTTCTCGCCTCTGGCTGCCCATGCCTTCGCGTCTTCCGCCGTAAAGACAATCTTTCCGCAAGCAGCTCCCGGAGAAGCGCCCAGCGCTTTCGCCATGGGTACCGCCGCCTTCAGAGCCGCGGCGTCAGACTGGGGATGAAGAAGGGAATCCAGATTTCTGGGATCAATCATAGCCACTGCCTCTTCTTCGGTTCTCATGCCTTCGTCCACCAGGTCGCAGGCAATCTTCAGGGCTGCCTTGGCCGTTCTCTTTCCATTACGGGTCTGAAGCATATAAAGCTTGCCGTTCTCAACGGTAAACTCCATATCCTGCATATCTCTGTAATGCGTCTCCAGAATTCTGCAGACGTCCTTAAACTGTTTGAATGCTCCGGGGAACTTCTGCTCCATCTCGGAAATATGCATCGGAGTGCGAACGCCGGCAACTACGTCTTCGCCCTGGGCGTTCGTCAGGAACTCGCCAAACAGGCCGTTTTCTCCGGTAGCCGGATCTCTGGTGAAGGCTACGCCAGTTCCGCAGTCGTCGCCCATGTTTCCAAAGGCCATCATCTGTACGTTAACGGCGGTTCCCCAGGAGTAGGGGATGTCGTTGTCTCTGCGGTATACATTGGCTCTGGGATTGTCCCAGGAACGGAACACAGCCTTGATGGCTTCCATCAGCTGAACCTTGGGATCCGTGGGGAAGTCGTCTCCGATCTTCTCCTTGTACTCTGCCTTGAACTGGTTCGCCAGCTCTTTCAGGTCGTCCGCCGTCAGGTCTACGTCCTGGGTTACGCCCTTCTCCGCTTTCATCTTGTCAATGAGCTCTTCGAAATACTTCTTGCCCACTTCCATTACCACGTCTGAGAACATCTGAATGAATCTGCGGTAGCAGTCCCATGCCCAGCGGGGATTGCCGGATTTGGCTGCCAGTACTTCCACCACTTCCTCGTTCAGTCCAAGGTTCAGAATGGTATCCATCATACCCGGCATAGAAGCTCTCGCTCCGGAACGAACAGACACCAAAAGGGGATTCTCTTTATCACCGAACTTCTTTCCTGTCACACCCTCCATCTTCTCAATGGCTTCCATGATCTGACCCATGATCTCGTCATTGATCTTTCTTCCGTCCTCATAATACTGTGTGCAGGCTTCCGTGGTAATCGTGAAGCCCTGGGGTACGGGAAGGCCAAGATTCGTCATCTCGGCAAGGTTCGCTCCTTTACCGCCCAGGAGATTTCTCATCCCTGCGTTGCCTTCCGTGAACATATAAACCCATTTTGCCATGTCGCACTTTCCTCCTACATTTGTTATCCTATGGTAACTACTTGCCATATAGTTTCATTGTAGCATATTTTCCGGTCGAGTCAAGAAATTCCTCTTTTGTTTTATGCATTTTTTCCGAATCATTTTGTGTTTTTCGATATTTTTTTGTTTGTTTTTGTTATTTTTTTATCAATACGCAACTATTTTTTTCATGGGGATGAAGTTCTGCACAGTCCTAAAAAAGCCTGACGGATCTGTTGGATTCTGTTTCCTATAAAGTCCGCAAAGCAAAAAACTGCCGCATCTCCGTACTGTATACGGTCCATGCGGCAGTTCACAGCTGATAAATTTATTTTGCGACAATTTTCTTCAGATGAACAAATCTGGGAAGAGAATTCTCTTTTCTCATCTGAATCTCGCCCTGGATCAGCGGAAGGGCGTATTCGATGAACTCGTCTTTTACATTGTTTCCGCGCTCATTGATCCATTCTACCGGAACCTTCTTCTCATAGTTCGCGACAGAGGAAAGATCCAGAAGCTCCGTCTCACACTTGTAGCCGTTCTCATCACGGGTACATTTAAAGCCTACCATCTTGTCAGTAACGCCTGCGATGGCTTCCTTCACCGCAGTCTGGCCTGCCATAAAGGATTCATCTGAGTCAGTCTGAGAAGCGCAGTGCTCCGCGCATCTCTGCAGCAGGGAAAGCTCAATGGGGCGAACCTTTACGCCCGGAATCGCGTTCTTAACTACGTCCGCAAGCTTCGCGGCCAGACCGCCCAGCTGCGCGTGTCCGAATCCGTCTGTGGCAGATGTCTTCGCTTCAGACACAAATGTGCCGTCCGCATAATGAATTCCCTCAGATACAGCGATCAGCACGTTCTGGTTTTCATTCCAAATGCGCTCTACATCCTCAAGGAACTCTTCCTGATTGAAGTCCACTTCCGGAAGATAGATCAGGTCCGGTCCGTATCCTGTTACGCGTGCCAGAGAAGCAGCGCCGGCAAGCCATCCGGCATGACGACCCATAATCTCAACGATCGTAACCTGTCCTTTGTCATATACATGGGCATCCTGATATACCTCCACCAGAGAGGTAGCGATGTACTTAGCGGCAGATGAGAATCCAGGGCAGTGATCCGTACCGAACAGGTCGTTGTCGATCGTCTTGGGAATTCCCATTACCCGGCAGTCGTAACCTACTTTTTTCATATATTTAGAAATCTTGTTGCAGGTGTCCATGGAATCATTTCCTCCGTTATAGAAGAAATAGCGGACATCGTACTTTTTGAAGATCTCAAGGATTCTCTTATAATCTGTATCATCCACATCCGGATCCGCGATCTTATAACGGCAGGAACCAAGGGCGGATGAAGGGGTATATTTCATAATTTCCAGTTCTTCCGGATCCTCTTCGTCCATCACATAAAGCTTGTCATTCAGAACGCCTACGATACCGTTGGCCGCTCCGTATACTTTTGTGATCACGTCAGAATCAAGCCCCGCCTTAATGGCGCCATAGCAGCTTGCATTGATAACAGAAGAAGGTCCTCCTGACTGTCCGATGATCATTGCACCTCTTAATTCACTCATTTGATAAATCCTCCTGTCAGTTTGAAAAGTGTATTTTACTTCATACAGCATCTATCTAATTATAGTACAGATCATTTTATTTTGCCATAGCAAAAATTAATTTTCCGTATAAAAATATCAGAATTCAAGCTTTTTCTCAAAATAGGCTTTCAGATCTTCGATCTTTACTCTCTCCTGGAGCATGGTGTCACGGTCGCGCACCGTTACCGCGCCGTCGTTCTCAGAATCGAAATCGTACGTTACGCAGAAAGGCGTTCCGATCTCATCCTGTCTGCGGTATCTCTTGCCGATGTTTCCCCTGTCGTCAAACTCGCAGTTAAAGTATTTGGAAAGCATGGTATATACCTTCTCTGCCCCTTCATTCAGCTTTTTGGACAGAGGCAGCACCCCTACCTTTACAGGAGCCAGGGCCGGATGGAAATGAAGAACCGTCCGCATGTCCCCGCCTTCCAGTTCTTCTTCGTCGTAAGCGCTGCAGAGGAAAGCCAGAACCACACGATCCGCGCCGAGAGAAGGCTCGATCACGTAGGGGATGTATTTTTCTTTCCGCTCATCGTCAAAATACGTCATATCCTGTCCGGATACCTTCTGATGCTGGCTCAGATCGTAGTCGGTGCGGTCCGCGATTCCCCAGAGCTCGCCCCAGCCGAAGGGGAAGAGGAACTCAATGTCCGTAGTCCCTTTGCTGTAGAAGCACAGCTCTTCCGGCGTATGATCCCGCACTCTCATCTCCTCTTCTTTCATGCCAAGGCTTTTCAGCCAGTCGATGCAGAAGCCTCTCCAGTACTGGAACCACTCCAGATCCGTGCCCGGCACGCAGAAGAATTCCAGCTCCATCTGCTCAAACTCTCTGGTACGGAAGGTAAAGTTGCCCGGCGTAATCTCGTTTCGGAAGGATTTTCCGATCTGGCCGATTCCGAAGGGCAGCTTCTTTCTGGAGGTACGCTGCACGTTTTTAAAGTTGACGAAAATTCCCTGGGCTGTCTCAGGACGAAGGTACACCGTATTCTTTGCGTCCTCGGTCACTCCCTGGAAAGTCTTAAACATCAGGTTGAACTGGCGGATCTCCGTAAAATTGTGCTTGCCGCAGGTGGGGCAGGGAATCTGATGCTCTTCAATGAAATCCTGCATCTCCTGCTGGGAAAACGCGTCGATGGGCTTGGGAAGCTCTATTCCCTTCTCCTTGCAGTAATCCTCGATAAGCTTATCCGCCCGGAATCTCTCGTGACATTCCCGGCAGTCCATAAGCGGATCCGCAAATCCTCCCAGATGACCGGAAGCCACCCAGGTCTGGGGATTCATCAGAATCGCGCAGTCCACTCCTACATTATAAGGATTCTCTGTCACAAATTTTTTCCACCAGGCTTTCTTCACGTTGTTCTTGAGCTCTACGCCAAGATTTCCGTAATCCCAGGTGTTGGCCAGGCCGCCGTAAATCTCGGAACCCGGATATACGAATCCTCTTCCTTTTGCCAGGGCCACAATCTTTTCCATCGTCTTTTCCATGGTTTTTCCTCCAGATTTCTATTTTTGCTCAAAGATTATATAAACTCGCTTCTTTGCCGCCTCTTCTTCAAAGCTGCCTTCGCTCTTCTGGTAAACGGCATTGGAAGGAAGAATGAGATCTTCTTCCTCGTCCTCTCCCGATTCTCCGGTCGCATTTACCACGCGCTCGGACAATACCTCTGAATTTACGCTGGTATAGAGAATCGTGCCGGGAACTTCGACCTCCATGGGCGCTTCCACAATCAGCACCTGAGCGGACATATCCCGGAGCGCCTTGCTTCCGGAAACCGTACCGCCGACTACGACGCCGTCCCGCACCTGTTTGAATTCCGTATCAAACAAGTAGCCTGCCAGCTGGGCATTGATAATGGATCCGTAATAGAATTCCACATTATTAAAGGAAGCGAAGTCTTCCCCCGAAGCAAACGTCAGCGTAAGGTCCGCCTTCCCATCCTGGATCTCCATTTTGGTCACGGCAACCGAGTCTTCTCCGTTTTCCCGGTTGTACTCGCTTACTTCTGAAGCGATCATCCCTTCCAGTTCCGTCTCATCATAATAAGACTCATCCAGCTCTTCGCTGACGCGCTCTGTAACCGTGCCGTCCTCCTGTATGGAAACCGCGTCCGCTTCCCTGGGCACATATTCCTCCCGGCCCAGCACCCCGCATCCGCCAAGCAGAAAGATTCCCGCTGCCGCCAAAGCGGTTCCTTTTGTCACATAGGCTATGGTCTTTCCTCTCACGTCTTCTCCTCCTAAACGGATCTGCCGCAGCAGATTTACAGCTACGTTCTCAAACGAAACTCTTCTGTAAACAAATCCCATATATTATACATAGATTTCTCTTTTCTGTAAAGCATTAACCCAGAAGGGTTTTCAAGATTTCCAGGGATTTCAAAGGCCGGTCGATGTTTTTCCGGTTCAGCCTCTGCTGAAGCTCCTTGAATTCTTTCAGGATCTCCGGCTTCAGCGCAAAGGTATAAAGTCGTCCTAAAGGAGCGTTCGCCACATAGGCCAGGGCGTAGCGGGTGGCTTCCTGCAAAGAAGGATCCTGTATCACGTCAAAAGGATACTCCCCGTTCAGGATCATGGCTTTCATTTCGTATACGCAGCGGACCAGCTCATTGTCCAGGCTTTTGTTGGAAAGCGCCTTTAAGGAGACGTACAGAAGATTCAGCATCGCCCCCGCTTCCAGATTTTCCCTGGTGTAATAATCCGCCACTTCCATAAAATAGATGCCGTAGCAGGTGCCCTCGAAATCTTCCTTGAGCTCCATAAAATAGTTTGAAATATCCGCCTGAACCAGCGTGTAAGAATTTCGTCCCTCGTACAGGACAAAGCTGCCGAAAGAGAAGGGATTGCAGGGAGCCAGAAGAGGGCTTGCCGTCCTTCTGGCTCCTCTGGCAAAAGCCGCCAGTTTTCCTCTCTCCTTTGTGAGGATCACAAGTCTTTTATCATACTCTCCCATAGGCATGGAGGAAAGCACCATCCCTGTGAGTTTTAACGGTTCGCTCATCTCTCCTACAGTTCCTTTTTGTCGTACCCGAAGTTCTTAATCATGTAATCGCTGTCGCGCCAGTCTTTCTTTACTTTCACCCAGAGCTGAAGATTCACCTTCTGTTCCAGCATGTTTTCGATGTCTCTTCTTGCCTGGCTTCCGATTCTGCGCAGCATCTCTCCGCCTTTCCCGATCACGATTCCTTTGTGGGAATCCCGCTCGCAGATGATGGTCGCCTCAATGTCCACCATTTTTCCTCCGGGGCGTTCCTTCATCTGTTCGATGGAAACCGCGATTCCGTGGGGAATCTCTTCCTCCAGGCAGCGAAGCGCTTTCTCCCGGATCATCTCCGCTACGATCTGCCGCTGGGGCTGGTCCGTCACGGTATCCTCGTCATAGAATTTCGGCCCGTAGGGGAGATATTTGAAAATCATCTCCAGAAGCGTCTCCAGATTCCGGCTGCGAAGCGCGGACACCGCCGTCATCTCCGCGAAGGGGCCAATCTCCCGGTATGCTTCCAGGCGCTCGGCGAGCGCTCCCTTCTCCACCGTATCCATTTTGTTCATCACCAGAATCACCGGAACCGAAATCTGCCGCAGCTGCTCCGCAATGCGCCGGTCGCCCTTCCCGATCTGAGCGTCCGGCTCTACCAGCCACAGAATCACGTCCACCTCTTTCAGGGCGCGCTCCGCCACCTGTACCATATATTCTCCCAGTTTGTTCTTCGCCTTGTGAATTCCCGGAGTATCCAGAAAAACAATCTGCCCTTTCTCGCTGGTATATACTGTCTGGATCCGGTTTCTCGTCGTCTGCGGCCGTTTGGAGGTTATGGCGATTTTCTGACCGATCAGATGGTTCATCAGTGTGGATTTTCCTACGTTGGGTCTGCCGATGAGCGCGGCAAACCCGGATTTAAATTTTTTATCGTCCATATTTTTTCCTTATTCTCTCAGTCTGCCAGAGGTTCCATCCGGTCAAACAGCGCTTCCGCTTCTTTCAGCTTCCCTTCGCTTCCGATGACGCACAGATGATTCTGGCGAAGAATTTCCCGAACCAGAGGAGCCAAGGCTTTCACGTCCTCCGAGGAAGCGCCCAGGATCTCATCCCGCTCCCTCTGCACGTCCTCATCCGTAATTCCGCTGAGGTACGCGTGAAGCGAACGGCTTCCCGCCGTCGCCGGAGTCAGCGGCATATCCAGATCGCTGATGGTTCCAATAATATATTTTGTCATTTCTCTTTCTGTCGCTTCAAAAGAATCCAGATACTTTGGAATCCCTTCGTATACCTGATTCGTCTTTTCCAGGTTCGGATCCCGGTAAGAGACAAAATAGGCGTCCCCGCTTTTCCCAAAGGAGCTCATACAGCCATACGCGCCTCCTTTGACGCGAATGTGGTTCCAGAGGTAGTCGTAACTCATCAGTACCTTCAGAAGCTGCAGCGTTCCCTTGTACGGAAACCCGCCTTTTTTGAAATTGCCGGCCCTGGCGACGTACTGCACCTGTCCCGGCGTGGTAAATCCCTCGTTTCCTTCCGTCAGCGCAGGGCGGCAGGCAGCCTCCGTTCCCTTCGTCTCCGGTAACCGGGCAAAAAACGCTTCTCCGGCGTTTTGAACCGCCTCAAGTCCTTCCGCGTCACAGGTAACGCTTAAAAGGAAGCCATTCCTTCGCACCAGCTTCTTCAGCATTCTTTTCAGCGTCTCTTTCAGTTCTTCTTTTTTCTCCTGGAAGTGCCCCTCCAGGTCTTCAATCAGGCGGTAATACCGGATTCCGCTTACCGCGTCGTTGTACGCGCCGGTTTCAGAAAACGAAGACATGGCGCGCACAGCCGCCGTCCCGTGCCCGGAAGCGCTCAGGCTCATGGAAAGCCGTGACTTCTGCATGGCCAGGATCTCATACAGCCTCCGGTCGTTCTCCAGACTGGAGCCAAAGAGAATCTCTTCCGTCATCCGGAACACGAAAGGAATCTGACTGTACAGGGCTCTCGCTTTCACCCCCAGGAATACGCGGCAGCGGTTCTCTTCGCCAAGCACCGGGAAAACGCTGATTCCGGCGCTGATTCCTCCCGTATTCTTGTTAATCTCATAATTCAGGCTTCCATAGGAATAGTTCTGCGTATCGACCATTCCCAGAACAGCCTTTAAAACGCCAAGGTACGGAATCTCTTCCTGAGAAATGCCCTTCGCCTCAAAGAGAAAATCCAGGTACGCAATCCCGTTGGTAAAAAGATCATGGTGCAGAACCGGAATCTCCCCCCAGGAAAGACGCTGATTGGAAAATCTTCGCGCCTCCTTTCCGATATCCTCTCTGGAGAGCATGGGAATCTTTTCCAGCTCCTCCTGGGTGGAGGGCGTTTCCTGGAAAGCCCGGAGTTTCCTTGTCTGTTCCATCAGAGTATGAAGCTCTTCTTCTGTCAGAGAAGCCTTGTACGCTTCCAGCTGTCTATACAGTTCCTGATCCTTCTTTTCGGTAAGTCCCTGCTCCGGCCTGAGGATCACAACCGATGCATGAGGATTGTCCAGCAGATAGTTCCGGATGATTCCCTCGAAGTATCCTTCCTCCGCTTTTTCTCTGAGCGTTTCGTATACGTCCAGTTTCAGATAATCAAAAGGTCTGCTTTCATCGTAAAGCCAGGTATCGAAAAGATTAATTCCGTAAATCAGACCCTTGGGATAGGAGCCGTAATCCGCCTCCCTGGCTTTGAACTCCATAATATTAATTCCGGCATACAGCGCGTCCCGGTTTACTCCCTGCTCTGCGGCTTTCGTCAGCTCCTCCCGGATAATCTTCAGAAAGACGTCCTTTTTTTCCGCCTCGGCGTTTTTCGCGATAATGCTGAAAACCGGCTGATAAATTCCGCCGTCATAGGAACCCAGGATATCTTTTCCGATTCCCGCGTCAAGAAGCGCCTGCTTCAAAGGAGCGCCCGGAGAAGACAGCAGGGCATACTCCAAAACCGCCAGGGCGTTGCACAAAACCACGTCCAGGCTGGTTCCCGCCACAACATTATAGGAAAGGTAATCTTTCTCCTCTGTCTCTTCCTGCTCGGAAACCGAATAGGCGGCGCAGCGCTCCACCGGTTCCTCGAAGGACTGCTGCAACAGAATCTCAGAGCGAACCGGTTCTCTATCAAAATCCCTCAGGTATTCCCGGTCCAGCCAGAGCAGCCGTTCTTCCGCATCCATATTTCCATACAGGTAAAGGTAGCTGTTGGAGGGATGATAATATTTTCTGTGGAAATCCAGAAACTCTTCATACGTCAACTGAGGAATCGCCTCCGGCGCGCCTCCCGACTCCACGCCATAGGTGGTATCCGGAAAAAGGCTTTTCATAATCTCATAGTCCAGCACGCTTTCCGGGGAAGAATAAACGCCTTTCATCTCATTGTATACAACGCCGTTGCAGACAATCGCATCCTCCGGCGATTCCAACTGATAGCTCCATCCTTCCTGAAGAAAAATCTCTTTTTTCTGATAGATATTCGGATAGAAAACGGCGTCCAGATATACGTGCATAAGATTGCGAAAATCTTTGTCATTGCAGCTGGCCACCGGATACATGGTTTTATCCGGATACGTCATAGCGTTCAGAAACGTATTCAAAGACCCCTTTACCAGTTCGACGAAAGGATCCTTGGCCGGGAAAAGCCGGCTTCCGCACAGGACGCTGTGCTCCAGAATATGAGGGGTTCCTTTGCTGTCCTCAGGCGGAGTCCGAAAAGCAATGTTAAAGACTTTGTTTTCGTCTTCATTCTCCAGTACAACCACTCTCGCGCCGCTCTTTTTATGGCGCAGAAGATACCCCTCTGTGCGGATATCCTCCAGATATTCCCGATGCATCAGCTCATACTGAGGCAAATGTTCCAGTTTCATATTTTTCCTCCTTTAATCAGAAAGCTCTTCTGCCCGGCGAAAGCAGCCGGTACAATGCGCCGGTCAGCAGGCTGCCCAGCAGAATAAAAAACAAAACAGCCGCGGCGCAGTGGGCGAAAAAGGCGTCCGGCAAAATCCGGATTACCGGGTCGGTGATGGGATTAAATACCCAATAGTCATTGCTGAAAAAAACGTGATGAAATCTCACAAAAAACTGCTCCCAGTCCAAAGCCGCCACGACTCCCAGAACGACGGGAAACAGCAGTGAAAGAAGGGACATCAGCTTCAGGCTTCCGAAATCTCTCCTTGGAATCTTCCGGAGCAATCCGAAAACCGTCAAAATTCCTGTCACCAGAAACAGGTACTGAATGGCGGTAAAGATCCGCTTCACTTCTTCAAAGTGGATCTCGCCTTCCCTGGACATAGGAAAGGAAGGCAGTTCCAGCTCCTCGACTCCTTGGTAGATGAGATTATAATCGATCAGGGCGTCGTAGTTCTCCCGAATCTCTTCCGCACTCAAGCCGGACGTTTCTTCCAGACTGAGAAATTCAATATCAAAATAGTAAATGGTGCGCAGATGCAGCACAAGAACGACAGCGGCGCACACCAAAAAAAGAGTTCCCAAAAAAGCCAGAACTAAATTGCTCAGGCTGAAGGTTCTTGCCGGTTTCGCCGGCTTTTTTTCTCTTCTTTTCGGCATCTGTCCGCCTCCTTTTCGATATACTGCCTCTAAGATATTCATTATAGCCAAGTTTTTTCTCTTGCACAAGCCCAAAAAACAAGAAAAAGAAAACCCCGCGGCAATGGTTTCCCATCTCCGCGGAGTCTTCTCACGCTTACGGTTCCGCTAAGAACCGGATGCTTATTTTTTCTTATTCATTTCCATAAAGAGCGATCAGCTTGTTCAGGTACGCGTATCTCTCTTTTGCGAACTGCTCAGATTCCTCAAAGAGCTTCTTTGCTCTCTCCGGATTCGCACGTTTCAGTGAATTGTAACGTACTTCGCCGTCCAGGAATGCCTGATAATCCTCTGTGGGCGCCTTGGAATCCAGGCTGAATGCCGGTTTTCCTTCTGCCTTGAGAGCCGGATTGTACCGGAAGCAATGCCAGTATCCTGACTTAACCGCCAGTTCTTCCTCTGTCTGAGCTTTGCTCATGCCCTTCTTGATACCATGGTTGATACAGGGAGCGTAAGCAATGATCAGGGACGGTCCCGGATATGCCTCAGCCTCAGCGATGGCTTTCACCGTCTGGTTGAAGTCAGCGCCCATAGCGATCTGCGCAACGTATACGTATCCGTAGCTCATTGCGATAGATGCCAGGTCTTTCTTCTTAACATCCTTGCCGCCTGCAGCGAACTGAGCAACCGCGCCTACCGGAGTAGCCTTGGAGGACTGTCCGCCGGTGTTGGAATATACTTCGGTATCGAATACCATTACATTGATATCCTGTCCGCTGGCCAGTACGTGGTCAACGCCGCCGAATCCGATATCGTATGCCCATCCGTCACCGCCGAATACCCACTGTGACTTCTTGGCCAGGAAGTCTTTTCCTTCCAGAACAGCCTTGCACTCGTCGCATCCGCATGCCTCGCAGGCAGCTACCAGCTTGTCCGTAGCAGCGCCGTTGGTCGCGCCTACGTTGAAGGTATCCAGCCATTCTTTTGCGGCCGCCTTCACGTCTTCTCCGCAGCAGTCGCAGTCGAGAAGAGCCTCAACCTTAGCCTTCAGGCCTTTTCTCATCGCGTTCTGCGCAAGAAGCATACCATAACCAAACTCTGCGTTGTCCTCAAACAGGGAGTTTGACCAGGCCGGTCCCTTGCCCTCCGGAGTTACCGTGTAAGGAGTGGAGGGTGAAGAGTTACCCCAGATAGAGGAGCAGCCCGTCGCGTTGGCAATATACATTCTGTCGCCGAAAAGCTGTGTAATCAGCTTCGCGTAAGGAGTCTCGCCGCAGCCGGCGCATGCGCCTGAGAACTCAAGGAGCGGCTGCTTGAACTGAGAACCTTTTACGGTATTCTCTTTGAATTTCTCTACGACATCCTTCTTTACCGGAAGCTCTGCCGCGTAATCAAAGTACTTCTGGATTCCGGCGTTCGCTTCCATATTCTCCATCGCAAGCGCTTTCGCACCCTTCTTGCCGGGGCATACGTTCGCACAGGAGCCGCATCCGGTACAGTCAAGAGCGGAGATCACCATAGAGAACTTGTAGTTGGTCATGCCGGTCATGGGAACCATCTGCATGCCTTCCGGAGCTGCAGCAGCTTCTTCCTCAGTCAGAGCCACCGGACGAATTACCGCATGGGGGCATACATAGGCACATCTGTTACACTGGATACAGTTTTCAGGATTCCATACCGGAATATCTACCGCGATTCCTCTCTTCTCATAAGCGGAGGAACCGGAGGGAGTCGTACCATCCACGTAATCCTTGAACGCGGATACCGGCAGATTGTTTCCTTCCTGAGCGTTAACCGCTTTCTGGATGTTGTTTACGAAATCTACAACGTCCTGTCTCTTTCCGGTAGCGGCTGCGCCGGTAAGATCCTCGTCCTGAGCGTTCTTCCAGCTCTCCGGTACCTGGATCTCTTTCACCTGCTTCGCTCCGGCATCGATGGCATCGTAGTTCATCTGAACGATGGCGTCGCCCTTACGTCCGTAAGTAGCTTTCGCAGCAGCCTTCATCAGGTCGATGGCCTGCTCTTCCGGAATAATGTTGGCCAGTTTGAAGAACGCAGACTGAAGAACGGTGTTGATACGTCCGCCAAGTCCGATCTCCTTGCCGATCTTAATACCGTCAATCACATAGAACTTGATGTTGTGCTCAGCCATGAATCTCTTCACCTGGCCGGGAAGATGCTTCTCAATGCCTTCCATATCCCAGGGGCAGTTCAGCAGGAAGGTTCCGCCGTCTACCAGCTCCTGAACCATGTTGTACTTGCGCACATAGGAAGGATTGTGGCAGGCTACAAAGTTCGCCTTGTGAATCAGGTAGGTAGACTTAATGGGCAGCTTACCGAAACGAAGGTGAGACATGGTAACGCCGCCTGACTTCTTGGAATCATAGTCAAAGTATGCCTGCGCATACATATCGGTGTTGTCGCCGATGATCTTGATGGAGTTCTTGTTCGCGCCTACCGTACCGTCTGCGCCAAGGCCCCAGAACTTGCAGTTGATGGTGCCTTCCGGAGTGGTAACCAGAGGCTCGCCCAGCTCCAGGGAAAGGTTCGTAACATCATCCACAATACCAAGAGTGAATTTCTGTTTTTCCGTGTTGTTGTATACCGCAACAATCTGAGCCGGTGTGGTATCCTTGGAACCAAGTCCGTAACGTCCGGTAAATACGGGAACGTCGTTGAACTTCGTACCCTTCAGGGCCGCAACCACATCCAGGTAAAGCGGCTCGCCCAGAGCGCCGGGCTCTTTCGTTCTGTCAAGAACCGTAATCTGCTTTACAGAATCCGGAATCGCCGCGATCAGAGCATCCGCGCAGAAAGGACGATACAGACGTACCTTCACAACGCCGACCTTCTCTCCTGCTGCAGTCAGGTAATCAATGGTCTCCTCGATGGTATCGCATACAGAACCCATAGCGATGATAACCTTCTCCGCGTCCGCTGCGCCGTAGTAGTTGAACAGCTTGTAGTCTGTGCCGATCTTCGCGTTCACCTTGTCCATGTATTCCTGAACAATGGCGGGAAGAGCGTCATAGTAAGGATTGCAGGCCTCTCTTGCCTGGAAGAAGATATCCGGATTCTGTGCAGAACCTCTCTGGCAGGGATGGTTCGGATTCAGGGCATGGCTTCTGAACTCTTTCACCGCGTCCATATCTACCATCTCTTTGAGATCCTCGTAATCCCAGGTCTCGATCTTCTGGATCTCATGGGAGGTACGGAATCCGTCGAAGAAATTGATGAAGGGAAGTCTTCCCTTGATGGCAGACAGATGAGCAACTGCTGTCAGGTCCATAACCTCCTGAACGCTGGACTCGCAGAGCATCGCGCATCCGGTCTGACGACAGGCATATACGTCAGAGTGATCGCCGAAAATAGAGAGTGCATGGCTCGCAAGCGCACGTGCGGATACGTTGAACACGCCCGGAAGTCTCTCGCCGGCAATCTTGTACAGATTGGGGATCATCAGAAGCAGACCCTGGGATGCCGTATAAGTCGTTGTAAGAGCGCCTGCCGCAAGAGAACCGTGTACGGTTCCGGCTGCGCCGGCCTCTGACTGCATCTCAGTTACCTGAACGGTCTGTCCGAACATGTTGAGACGCCCCTGGGTAGCCCATTCGTCAGTGGCTTCAGCCATAACGGATGAAGGGGTGATCGGATAAATCGCTGCTACGTCTGTGAACGCATAGGACGCATGAGCCGCAGCATGATTACCATCCATTGTCTTCATTTTTCTAGCCATTGGTAGATTCCTCCTTGTTTGATTGAGTCTGGAAAACTCATCATTTATTACATGATCATACACTGTATTCTACCACATCTTGTTTTTTTTGTCTATTTCCTTCCCAGGGATTTTCCCCATTATTTTGTATTTTTCACAATACAGCGTCCGCGGCGCGGGCTACTGAAGAAGAGCCGAAGCCAGCTCTTCTCTCTCCATTCTGCGCACCAGCCGTTTTTTCACTTTGAAATAGCAGATCAGATGAACCGACGCCGTGAGGATCCAGGAAACCGGATAGGACAGGTACAGAACCGTCAGACTCCGGAAGGCCGCGAACACCGTCGCGATCCAAACGATTCTCAGAAGGCAGGAGCCTACCAGGGAGACGATCATGGGAAGCATGGACTCTCCCATTCCCCTGAGTTCGCCGGAAATCACGTCCATAAGACCGCAGAAGAAGTAGGTCGTGGCGATCACGGACATCCGCTTCATTCCCTGGGCGATGGCGGCGTCGTTTCCCGGAAGGTAGATGCTAAGCAGCTGGGGACCGAAATGGAAAACTCCAAGCCCCAGTATAAGGCCCGTAGCCGTCACCATCAGCGCGCAGTTTAAAAATACGCGGTTGATTCTTTCATACTTTCTTCCGCCCACATTCTGGCTGGTAAAGGTCTGGGCAGACTGGTAAAAGGAGTTCATGGCATTGTAAACAAAGCCTTCTATATTAGAGGAAGCGGAATTTCCCGCTACCGCAAGCTCCCCAAAGCTGTTGATGGAGGACTGAATCATAACGTTGGAAAAGGAAAATATGGTGGACTGTATACCGGCCGGAAGCCCTACCCGAAGGATTCTGAGCAGTTTGGACTTTGCAATACGGATCTTTCTCCATTCCAGAGACAGTTTGGGATCCAGTTTCGTCAGGTAAAGCAGCGTCAGAAACGCCGATACCACCTGCGCCGTAACCGTGGCGATCGCCACCCCGGCTACATCCAGATGAAAGACGATTACAAGAAACAGATCCAGGAACACGTTGATCACACCGGCGGTGGAAAGATAGTAGAGGGGGTGTTTCGTATCGCCCATGGCTCTGAGGATCGCGCTTCCAAAATTGTAAGCGGCCATAGCCGGAACGCCCAGAAAATAAATTCTCAGGTAGAGATCCGCCTGATCCAGAATCTTTTCCGGGGTATCCATCCAGCGAAGAAGAACGGGACTTAACACAAGGCCGATCACCGCGAAGAGAACGCCGCCGGCGAGGCTGATGGCTATAGCGGTGTGGATCGTCTCTTTTACCTGGTCCGGACGGCCCGCGCCGAAATAATAGCCTACCGCTACCGCAGCCCCCACCGAGAGGCCCACCAGAAGGTTCACAAGAAGATTGATCAGGGATCCCGTAGAACCCACCGCCGCCAGGGCGTTGCTCCCTACGAAGCGCCCCACCACGATAATATCCGTAGCGTTAAACAAAAGCTGCAGAATACCGGAGAGCATAATGGGAAGCGTAAATTTCAGAATTTTCCCGGCCAAAGGGCCATGAAGCATATCCATCGCTTCTTCCTGCGAACGCGTCTTTTTCATTGTCTTTGTCCGTCCTTTTCCTTGGTAATTTTAAAAAAACAGTATCTTTGTGGAGTATAGCACTTTGCATTCGGGTCTACAAGAGGACGGCCAAGGTTTTTTCGGCTATTTGCGCGGAACCTCTTGCATTTTTCAGGTTTTCCGGTAAAATAAGGAAGATGCTAAAAGAATCTTGATTAGAAAATGAGGTAGGTACATGATCAGTGCAAACAATGTGACTCTGCGAATCGGGAAAAAAGCTCTGTTTGAAGACGTAAATATCAAATTTACGGAAGGCAACTGCTACGGACTGATCGGAGCAAACGGAGCCGGAAAATCCACTTTTTTGAAAATCCTCTCCGGCAAGCTGGAGACGACCAAAGGAGACGTTTCCATCACGCCGGGACAGCGTCTCTCTGTTCTGGAACAGGATCACTTTAAATATGATGAGTTCCCGGTCCTGGATACCGTCATCATGGGAAACCAGAAACTTTATGACATCATGAAGGAAAAGGACGCCATCTACGCCAAGGAAGACTTTACCGAGGAAGACGGAATCCGCGCCAGCGAGCTGGAAGGGGAATTCGCTGAAATGAACGGCTGGGAGGCGGAGTCGGACGCCGCTACGCTGTTAAACGGCCTTGGCATCGATCCCTCCCTCCACTACATGCTGATGAAAGATCTGGGCGGCAATGAGAAGGTGAAAGTCCTTCTGGCCAGGGCTCTTTTCGGAAATCCGGATATTCTTCTTCTGGACGAGCCTACCAACCACCTGGACCTGGACGCCATCAACTGGCTGGAAGAGTTTTTGATTAATTTTGACAATACGGTAATTGTCGTATCCCACGACCGGTATTTCCTGAACAAGGTCTGCACGCAGATCGCGGATATCGATTACGGAAAGATCCAGCTTTACGCCGGAAACTACGACTTCTGGTACGAGTCCAGTCAGCTGCTCATCAAGCAGATGAAAGAGGCGAACAAGAAAAAAGAAGAAAAGATCAAGGAGCTGCAGGAATTCATCTCCCGCTTCTCCGCCAACGCTTCCAAATCCAAGCAGGCGACTTCCAGGAAGCGGGCTCTGGAAAAGATTCAGCTGGACGAGATCAAACCCTCCAGCCGGAAATATCCTTATATTGATTTCCGCCCCAACCGGGAAATCGGCAACGAAGTCCTGATGGTGGAAAACCTTACCAAGACCATCGACGGAGTGAAGGTGCTGGATCACCTCACGTTCACCCTGGGGCACAACGACAAGGTGGCTCTGGTAGGCGGAAACGAGCTGGCCAAATCCACCTTCTTTAAAATCCTCATGGGCGAGATGGAGCCGGATGAGGGAAGCTTCAAGTGGGGCGTAACCACCTCCCAGGCGTACTTCCCCAAAGACAACGCCGCGGAGTTCGACAGTGATCTCACCATCGTCGACTGGCTGACTCAGTTCTCCGAGATCAAGGACGCCACGTATGTCCGCGGATTCCTGGGCCGGATGCTGTTCGCCGGAGACGACGGCGTAAAGAAGC
>CALWMW010000162.1 GCA_944382085.1 uncultured Lachnospiraceae bacterium
ATCTTTACACGTCATACTAACTTAATGACATTGGTCCCTAGGGCGTCTCTTTTTTTGCGGATGTCTTTATTCCTCCTCCGAGGAAAGGGCTTCCCAGCGCTCGTAGAGCGCGTTCAGCTGTTCTGTGATCTGCGCTTTCTCATTCATCAGGGCGGTGCACTGCTGAAGATCCGTAAAGATCTCTTCCTGCTCCAGAAGACCGTCGATTTCCTTATCCCGTTCTTCCAGACGGGAGATTTCTTCTTCCGCCTTTTTGATTTCATTTTTTCGTTTTCTTTCCCTGGCCTGGGCTTCCTTTTGCTGCGCCCATTCCAGCCGGGACTGACTGGACGGGGCGGAAGAGGACGCTTTCGCGGATTCTTCCCCTGCGGCCCGTCTGGAAAGCTCCTGGTTTTTCTCCAGATAATAATCGTAATTGCCAATATAATTGATCAGCGTCTGGTTTTTGAGTTCCAGAATTCGCGTGGCCGTCTGATTGATAAAGTAACGGTCGTGGGAGACGTAGAGAACCGTTCCCGTATAATTTCGCAAGGCTTCCTCCAGAATCTCCTTGGAGACGATGTCCAGATGATTGGTGGGCTCGTCCAGAATCAGGAAGTTGGCTTCGGACAGCATCAGCCTAGCCAGGGAGAGCCTTCCGCGCTCGCCGCCGCTCAGATCCCGGATCCGCTTAAAGACGTCGTCGCCGGTAAAGAGAAAGGAGGCCAGAAGGTTCCGGATCTGGGTTCCGGTCATCTGCGGGTAGGTGTCGGAAATCTCTTCCACCAGAGTCTTATCCATGTGGAGCACCTGATGCTCCTGATCGTAATAACCGATCTGAACCTTGCTTCCCAGAACGAAGGAGCCCTCGTCCGGCTTTACCAGGCCGTTTAAGATCTTCAGGATCGTGGTTTTCCCGGTGCCGTTGTCCCCGATGACCGCGACCTTTTCACCCCGGCGGATGGTAAAATCCAGATGTGCAAAGAGGGGAGATCCGGAATAGGATTTGGCAAGATTCTGCACGGTAAGGACGTCGTTTCCGCTGAGCACTCTTGGTTCAAGCTTCAGATGCATATCGGTTTTCGCCTGGGAAGGCTTCTCTAAAACCTCCATTTTCTCCAGCATCTTTTCCCTGCTTTCCGCGCGTCGGATGGATTTTTCCCGGTTAAAGGAGCGCAGCTTCGCGATCACCGCCTCCTGCCTGCGGATTTCCTCCTGCTGGTTTAAGTAGGCTTTCCACTGGATTTCCCGCATCATCGCCTTTTTCTGGGAATAGGCGGTGTAATCCCCGTCGAAGGTGGTGACGGTTCCCTGGTCGATCTCGATGATCTTCGTTACAATCCGGTTGAGAAAATAACGGTCGTGGGCCACGATGAGAACGGTGCCGGGATACGTCTGGAGATATCCCTCCAGCCAGGCGATGGATGAGAGATCCAGATGGTTGGTGGGCTCGTCCAAAAGAAGGATGTCCGGGGACGCCAGCAGAAGCTTTCCCAGGGCGACGCGGGTCTTCTGGCCGCCGGAGAGCGTAGAGATTTTTTTGGAAAATTCTTTCTCGGCAAATCCAAGCCCCTTGAGGATACCCGTAACCTGGCTACGGACGGAATATCCGTCCCTTCGCTCGAATTCGGAGGAAAGACGGCTGTAGGACTCCATCAGGCCGTCGTATTCCCCGGATGGGGCGTCTTTCATAGCCGTCTCCATTTCCCGGAGCCGTTTTTCCATGTCCAGAAGCTCCTGCTTCACGCTCATAATTTCCGTATAAATCGTAGCTTCTCCGGAAATATCCTGATGCTGCCGCAGATACCCCATGGATGTTCCTTTTGATATCGTAACGGCGCCTTCGTCCGGCCGGGATTCCCCGGTAAGAATTCGAAGAAGCGTGGTTTTCCCGGCGCCGTTTATCCCCACAATCGCAGCCTTTTCGTGTTCTTCGATATGAAAGGAGGCGCTGCGCAGGATGGTGTCCTCCCCAAATGATTTCCATATATTCTGACAGGATAATATCATCTTCGGTTTCCTTTTCTCGTATTCTAATTACATTCTTTTTTATTATAATTCATTTTTACTAAAAGGCAAGAAGAGCGTGTATTTTTTTAAAAGCATTGGGTTTCCTGGAGGCTGCGGCATTGACAGGAAATTAACATTTCATTATAATAATAAGAAATGCTAAGACACGTAGCAGAGAGGAGACAGTAAGGTGGAAGACCATGGAATATCGAAGGCTGTCGTAAAGCGGCTGCCCCGTTATTACCGTTACCTGGGTGATTTGATCGAGGCAAAAGTGGAACGGATCTCCTCCAATGAGTTAAGCGATATGATGAACGTGACCGCTTCACAGATCCGGCAGGATCTGAACAATTTTGGAGGGTTCGGACAGCAGGGGTATGGCTATAATGTGAAATACCTGTATCAGGAGATCGGAAAGATCCTTGGGCTTGACAAGACTTACCGCATGGTGATTATCGGCGCCGGGAACCTGGGGCAGGCTTTGGCGAATTACGTCAAATTTGAGAAAAAAGGATTCTGGATCAAAGGGATTTTTGACAACAATCCGCGGCTCAAGGGCGTGACGGTGAGAGGAATCGAGATCCGCATGGTGGACGAGCTTCCCGCATTTGTCAGAGAGAACAAGATTCAGATCGCGGCCCTGACGCTTCCCAAGACGGGAGCGGAGAAGGTTGCGCCGGTTCTGGTGGAGAACGGGATCCAGGCTATCTGGAATTTTGCCCATACCGATCTGCACCTTCCGGAACATGTGGTGGTAGAGAATGTGCATCTTTCTGACAGCCTTATGCAGCTGTCCTACAATATGAACCACATAAAAACAAAAAAATAAGCAGTCTGCTGCGGCGTCGGTTTTCCCGGAACGTCTGCGGCAGGCTTCTTTTGCGTTTTACCAAAGAAGGGAGGTCTCTATGGAATTTTTACTGAACGCGTCCCAGATGAAACAGTGCGACAGCCATACCATTAAGCGAATCGGGATCCCGTCTATGGTTCTGATGGAACGCGCCGCTTTGGCGGTGAAGGAGGAGATGTATCGGGAGAAGCTGGATCTGACCTCAGTCCTGGTCGTCTGCGGATCGGGGAACAACGGCGGAGACGGCCTGGCTCTCGCCCGCCTGCTGGATGAAGACGGCGTCCGAGTTTCCGTCGCTTTTGCGGGAAAAGAAGCCTCTATGTCCGAGGAAACGCGACTTCAGATGAAAATCTGCAGAAATTGTGGGATCAATCCATGCAGCAACTTCTACGGGGAAGAATATACTGTTATTGTAGACGCCCTGTTCGGAATCGGACTGAACCGGGAGATCACCGGGGAGAAGGCCGAGCTGGTCGCCTGGATCAACCACAGAAAAGCCTCTGTGGTTTCCGTGGATCTTCCGTCGGGAATCAGCGCGGATACCGGAAAAATTCTGGGGACGGCGGTGAAAGCAAAGCTCACGGTGACGTTCGCCTATCGCAAGCTTGGCCAGATTCTTTATCCGGGCGCGGAATACTGCGGAAAGATCATCCGCAGAGACATCGGGATTACGGCGGACGGGCTGAAAAACGCCATGCCCTGCGCCTTCACCTACCAGCCGGAGGATCTTATGAAAATAGCCGGACGGAAGCCCTACTCCAACAAAGGCACGTACGGAAAAGTCCTTCTGATCGCGGGGTCCCGCTGTATGGCGGGGGCCGCGTATCTGGCCGCCCTGGCTGCCTGCCGCTGCGGCAGCGGACTTGTTCGGATCTTTACGCCGGAGTGCAATCGGACGATCCTTCAGACTCTGCTTCCGGAAGCGGTTCTCACCACTTACGAGGAGGAAGAGGACTGGAGACGGAAGCTGGAGGTCAGCCTGAACTGGGCGGATGCAGCCGGGATCGGCCCCGGCATGGGGATAGGAGCTTTGACGGAAGACATTCTGGATTTCGTTCTGCACAGGTTCCGGAAGCCTCTGGTCATCGACGCGGACGGACTGAACGTTCTTTGCGGAAAGAAACGCTGGCTTCTGGAGACCGGGGCGAAGGTGATCCTCACGCCTCACATCGGAGAGATGACGCGGCTGTCCGGCCGTGGGAAGGAAGACATTCTGGAAGATCTGATGAAAGCCGCGGGAGAGGAGGCGTCCAAAACGAAAACGGTCTGCGTCCTCAAAGACGCCCGCACCGTCGTTACGGACGGGGCAAGGTACTACCTCAACACATCCGGAAACAGCGGCATGGCGGCGGGAGGCTCCGGCGACGTGCTTACGGGGATTCTTGGCAGCCTTCTGGGACAGGGGATGACGCCCTTTGACGCCGCCTCCCTGGGCGTGTATCTTCATGGACTGGCCGGAGATCTGGCCGCCTCCAGACAGGGAGAGCACGGGATGATGGCCGGCGAACTGGCGGAGGCGGTGGCCGGAGTTTTGAAAGAGACGGAAGAACGAAACGAATAAATAGGAAGCAGAGGAAGCAGACAATGGAGGAATACGGGAGAACCGCTGTCTATGTTCACCTGGACGCGGTGGAAAAAAATTTTGAAGAAATGCGGGGAAATCTGAATCCCGAAACAAAAATGATCGCGGTGGTGAAGACCGACGGATACGGGCACGGAGCCGTTCCCATTGCGAAAAGGATGGAAGAAAAACCGTATATCTGGGGCTTTGCCGTGGCTGCCGTGTCAGAAGCGGTACAGCTGAGGGAAAACGGGATTCAAAAGCCTGTGCTGATTCTGGGCCATGCGTTTCCGGGGGAATATGGGGAAATCGTAGCGGAAGAACTGCGTCCCGCCGTGTTTTCTCTGGAGACGGCAAAGCGGCTTTCCCAAGAAGGCGGACGGCAGAACCGGACCGTGCGCGTCCACCTTGCGGTGGATACGGGGATGTCCCGAATCGGTTACGCGGATACGGAAGAGAGCATTGAGGAAATCGTGAGGATATCCCGGCTTCCCAATTTAAAAATCGAAGGAATCTTTACCCATTTTTCCAAGGCGGATGAAGCGGATCAGACCTACACCATGAGACAGCTGGAACGGTTTCAGACCTTTTGCCGCCGTCTGGAAGAAGCCGGAATCAAAGGAATTCTGCGCCACTGTTCCAACAGCGCGGCCCTGATGCAGCTTTCCTGCGCCAACCTGGATCTTGTGCGGGCAGGCATCAGCCTTTACGGGATATATCCCTCCTGCGAGGTGGCCAGAGAGCCGGTGCGTCTGACGCCTGTCCTGGAATGGAAGGCCAGAGTGGCCTGCGTAAAGGAGATTCCCAAGGGGACCCTGGTAAGCTACGGCGGCCTCTACGAAGCGCCTAAGACCAGGAAGATCGCCACCATATCCGCAGGATACGGCGACGGCTATCCCAGAAGCCTGAGCGGACGGGGGTATGTCTTGATCAAAGGGAAGAAAGCGCCCATTCTGGGACGGATCTGTATGGATCAGTTCATGGTAGACGTTACGGGAATCCCCGTTCTTCCGGAGGAAGAGGTTACGCTGGTCGGCCGGGATCTGGACGCGGAGATTACCGTGGATGAGCTTGCAGAATTATCCGGGCGGTTCCCCTATGAATTTGTCTGCGACATCGGGAAACGGGTTCCCAGAATCTATGTAGGGTAAAATCCGTCCAATGAGAATCACATAGTGAATAGACGAAAGAAACAGGGAAATACTTAGAATACAGAAAGTAAAAATCCTTGTATCGGAGAGTGAATTGTGTGATTATCAGAAGAGGAGATGTTTTTTACGCGGATCTCAGGCCGGTGGTGGGATCGGAGCAGGGAGGAATCCGCCCCGTGCTGATTATTCAGAACGACGTGGGAAACCGGCACAGTCCTACGGTAATCTGCGCCGCGATTACCTCCAAGATGAACAAAGCGAAGCTTCCCACCCACGTGGAGATAGAAGCCGGAAGATATCAAATTGTAAAGGACTCTGTCATCCTGCTGGAGCAGCTTAGAACCATTGACAAACGAAGGCTGAAAGACCGGGTCTGCCATCTGGACATGGAGCTTTTGCAGAGGGTGGACAAGGCGCTGCAGGTAAGCCTTGAGCTGCTTACATAGCCTTGACGAACCAAAAGGAAAATGATATATTCAAAGATACTGAAATGCAAGAAGAGAAAGAGAAAGAGGAGCAATCAATATGTCTGGACATTCAAAGTTTGCGAATATTAAGCACAAAAAAGAGAAAAACGATGCCGCGAAAGGCAAGATTTTTACGATTATCGGCCGTGAGATCGCGGTGGCGGTAAAGGAGGGCGGACCGGATCCGGCCAACAACAGCCGTCTCCGGGATATCATCGCCAAGGCAAAAGCCAACAATATGCCTAACGATACCATTGAGCGCGGGATCAAGAAGGCCTCCGGCGAGCTTGCCTCCGTGAATTACGAGTACGTTACATACGAAGGCTACGGCCCCGGCGGCATCGCCATCATCGTGGAGGCGCTGACCGACAACAAGAACCGTACCGCTTCCAATGTGCGGAACGCCTTTACCAAGGGAAGCGGCAGCATCGGCACCCAGGGGTGCGTTTCCTATATGTTTGACCAGAAGGGGCAGATCATCATTGACAAGGAAGAGTGCGAGGTGGACGCGGACGATCTGATGATGGCCGCGCTGGACGCGGGAGCCGAAGACTTCTCGGAGGAGGAGGACAGCTATGAGATCCTGACTTCCCCCGACGACTTCAGCGCGGTGCGCCAGACGCTGGACGACCAGGGGATTCCCATGGCTTCCGCGGAAGTGACGATGATTCCCCAGAATTATGTGGCCCTTGAGGATGAGGCGGCGCTGAAACAGCTGAACCGTACGCTGGATCTTCTGGATGAGGACGACGACGTCCAGGCTGTTTATACGAATTTGGAGGAGTGAGATCCATGAACAACTACCTGACAGGGATTGAGGGTATGCCGCGCCTTTTGGACAGCTGCGCCGATCCCATGCCGGATTTTAAGAGAAAGGTTTACGCGGAAGCCTTTCAGAAAAAATACCAGGAACACGTTCCTACCTTCGACGCCATCGAGGCGGGATACAATTCTGTGATTGACAAAGAGCAGTTTCTGACCAATATGGCGGAGGCTCTGGCGGAGCATGGCGCCCAGCTGGTAAACCGCTGCCGACGCAGGAGCGAACGGGAGAAGACGATGATGGACCTGAATCTGGGCATGGCGGTGTTCGTCCTTCCCATGGTACTGGAATATCATGGGAATTCTTCGCGTCCGCTGGCGGATAAGCTTCTGGAAGCATGGAAGAAGGAGTTTCCAAAATCCAATCTCCAGGCTGCGGAGTTTTCCTACATTGAAAAGGGCTTTCACAAAAAGTTCTGCTATATTACCACAGCGGTCTGCGAGACCCTGAAAAAAGGCGACGACTGCTATGAATTGAACCTTCTTAGGGACTACCGGGATACCTATCTTGCCTCTCTTCCCCAGGGAGAAGAGCTGATCCGGCGATATTACGACATCGCGCCCACGATTGTGAAGCATATCAACTGCCGGGACGACGCGGAAGAGATCTACCGTTCCATCTGGGATACATATCTTTCCCCCTGCATTCATATGATTGAAAGCAGCCGGCTGGAGTCCTGCCGGGAGCGGTACGAGGAGATGGTTCTCAAGCTTCAGGATACTTATTTTTTCCAGTAAATCACACAAAAGCTGCTGCAGAATTTTGCGGCAGCTTTTGTATATCTTCCCCTGGTTGGGCCATACTATCAAAAAGACTGGAAGCAGGAGGAAGATATGAACCGGGAAAACAGCGTGCAGGAAGAGCAGAACCAAAGAGAAGCCATCCGTGAGACGGGAGAAGTAAAACTGAGCCATCGGATCCATCTGATCAGCGTCATCGGAGAAATCGAGGGACACGAGTGTCTGCCTGGAAATTCAAAGACAACGAAGTACGAGCACCTTCTTCCAAAACTGGCCGCCATCGAGGACAGCAGCGAGATCGACGGCCTTTTGATCCTTCTGAATACAGTGGGCGGAGATGTGGAAGCAGGCCTTGCCATCGCGGAGATGATCGCTTCCCTCAGCAAGCCCACTGTATCTCTGGTGCTGGGCGGCAGCCATTCCATCGGCGTCCCCATTGCGGTGTCCACCGACTATTCCTTCATTGTGAAAACCGGCACCATGGTGGTGCATCCGGTGCGCATGAACGGAACGGTAATCGGAGCGCCCCAGACGTACGACTATTTCCGTCAGATGCAGGACCGCATCCTGGGCTTTATCGCGGATCATTCCGGCGCCTGCCGGGAGCGGCTGGAAGAACTGATGCTGGATACGGGAATGCTGACAAAAGACCTGGGAACCATCCTTGTGGGTGAGGACGCGGTAAGAGAAGGACTGATCGACGAAGTGGGCGGCATCCGGGAGGCCATGAAAAAACTCTGCGCTCTGATTGAGAAGAAAGGAGGCTGATCTTGCCGAATTTACTTGTTTCTGCCGGAATAGTTTGGTATAATAAATTGTTTTAAATCACATTTTATACGTTCAGGAGGCAGGATATGTCAGTATTGGAGTCTATTTTACTGGGAATTGTCCAGGGAATCACAGAGTTTCTGCCGGTCAGCAGTTCCGGACACCTGTCGATTCTCCAGAATATCTTTCACATTGAGACGAACGGCGGCATGCTGTTCGACATTATGCTTCATCTGGGCACGCTGGTGGCCGTGTTTGTGGTATACCATAAGGATATCTGGAAAATGATCCGGGAAACCTTTCTCATGATCCGGGACATTTTCTCCAATCTGCGGATCCTGATTTTGAACCGGATACATAAAACGGCGTTTTCTTATAAGAAAATCGTTCACAACAGCTACCGGAAATTCGTGATTCTGATTCTGGTATCTACCATTCCTACCGGCGTAATCGGCATTCTCGGAAAAGAACTGGTGGAGCTTTCCAGCGAAACCCTTCTGATTCCGGGACTCTGTCTTCTGATTACCGGCGTTCTTCTGCTGATGACAGACCATGTGCGGGAGGGAAGAAAGCTTCCCAAGGAAGTTTCTTATCCTGCCGGCCTGGTGATCGGAACGGCTCAGGGGCTCGCCACGCTTCCGGGACTTTCCCGTTCCGGAACCACCATCGCGGTCTGCCTGTTCTGCGGGTTGGAGCGGAAGTTTGCGGTTAAGTATTCGTTTCTTTTGTCGATCCCGGCTATTCTGGGAGCGGCGGTTCTGGAAATCAAGGACGTGATTGCCGAACCCATCGAACCGGCTCAGATCGGCGTTTACGGAATCGGCGCGGTTTTTGCCGCGGTTGTGGGTTATATCTGCATCAAAACTATGCTGCTTGTGGTGAAAAGCAAAAAATTCAGCTGCTTTTCCTACTATTGCTTTGCTGTGGGTCTGTTTGCCATTGTCGGCCATTTCCTTCTGTAGGGGACGGAAGGAGAGAATACAGCAGACAGAAGAATTAGAAAGGGGTAAAAGGATTGGCATCCAATACAGTTAAAAAATCTTCCGCCAGGGGGACGGGAGCAAAGAAAGACAGCAGAGGAGCCTCGGTCAAAAGGAGCGCTGCCGGGAAAGCATCCGCCAGGAAACCTTCTGCCGGGAAGACCTCTGCCAGAAGGCCTTCCGCCGCGGCGAAGGAAAGAGAAGACGCACTGCTTTATCGGGAAGCGGTTCTGTGGATGATTCTGGCCGTCTGCGTCTTCCTCTTTATCAGTTATTTCGGCGTGGGTGGATTTCTGGGAAGCCTGATCAGCGATCTGAGCTTTGGCATTTTCGGCGTCGCCGCCTATCTCTTTCCTTTCCTGGTATTTATCGCTGCGGCGTTTCTGATTTCCAACCGGGGAAGCCAGATCGCTTTGATTAAGTTTTTTTCTTCCGTGTTTTTCTATCTGGGAGTCTGCAGTTTTGTGGAACTGATTACAAAGGGCTACCAGGAGGGAGCGGCCCTTTCCCAGATCTATACGGAAAGCGCGGTTTACAAAAACGGCGGCGGAGCAGTGGGGGGACTCGTCTGCTCCCTGCTTTGCCCTGCCCTGGGAACGGCGGGCGCAGGTGTAGTCCTGGCGGTGCTTCTGATCATCTGCCTGGTTCTGATTACGCAAAAATCCATTTTTGCCGGCTTAAAGCGCCAAAGCCGCCGCGTCTATGAAAACGCCAGGGATTCCAGCGAACGCCGCCAGAGAAGAAACCTGGAAGCGGACTTCCCGGAGCGAACCCTTCCGGAAGGAAACCGGATCCCAAGGCCTTCCAGGCAGCGCGTTCTGGAGGAAGCGGGAAAGGCGAAAAACCGCCGGCTTCTCGCCGGAAGAAAGCGGAAAACGGAATCCCCAAGGGAGCTTGACATCCCGGTGGCTTTTCCGACGCCTCCCGTACGCGGACGCCACGAACAGAAAGTAAGCGGCGTCACCTTCGACACCAAGCTGGAAGGTCCGGGAAAAGTTTCTCCCACCCTTCAGGAGATCGCTCCGGATCTCTCCGGAATTTCCTCTTCTTTGCCGGATCCTGTTTCCAAACGGCTTTCGGAGGAGCAAGAGGAAACCTACGTAGTAAATCTGGAGGCGGAGGAAACGAAAAAAGCGCCCAAGGAGGAGCTCCCCAAACTTGTTCCGGAGGAGCCGGAATTTGAAATCCAGGGTCTGGAGGAGCCATCCAAACCGGAGGCGGATCCTCCAAAGCCGGAGGACGAGCCGGAAAAGGAAAACCAGGAGGCGGCCCTGCCGAAAAAGAAAAAGAACCCGAAATCTTCCAAAGAAGAGATCGAAGAAGGCATCGCTTCCGTAGAGAAAGAAATGGAACAGACGGCTCAGGCCGTCAAAAAGGAATATGTATTTCCGCCGCTCTCCCTTCTGAAAAAGGGAAAAGGAGCTTCCAAGGGCGGCCAGCAGCAGGAAATCCGCAAAACAGCGGCCAAGCTGCAGCAGACGCTGGACAGCTTTCACGTAAGCGCCAAGGTAGTCAACGCCAGCTGCGGCCCTTCCGTTACGCGCTATGAGCTATTGCCGGAGCAGGGAGTAAAAGTAAGCAAGATCACCAACCTGGCCGACGATATTAAATTGAATCTGGCGGCGGCGGATATCCGAATCGAAGCGCCCATTCCCGGCAAATCGGTGGTGGGCATCGAAGTGCCGAACCGGGAAAACAGCGCCGTGATGCTCCGGGATCTTCTGGAGACGGAAGAGTTTCAGAAGCATCCCTCCAATCTCGCCTTTGCGACCGGCAAGGACATCGGAGGAAAGGTAGTCGTGTCCGACATCGCGAAGATGCCTCATCTTCTGATCGCGGGAGCTACCGGTTCCGGTAAATCCGTCTGCATCAATACGCTGATTATGAGTATTCTCTACAAGGCGGATCCGGAAGACGTCAAGCTGATTATGATCGACCCCAAGGTGGTGGAGCTCAGCGTTTACAACGGCATTCCCCATCTGTACATTCCTGTGGTGACCGATCCGAAAAAAGCGGCCGGCGCCCTGAACTGGGGTGTTGCCGAGATGGACGAACGCTACCGCAAATTCGCGGAGTTTGGCGTCCGGGACCTGAAAGGCTACAACAAAAAAATCGAGTCGATCCAGGACATCGAAGACGAAAACAAGCCGAAAAAGCTTCCGCAGATTGTAATTATCGTGGACGAGCTGGCCGACCTTATGATGGTGGCTCCCGGAGAGGTAGAAGATTCCATCTGCCGGCTGGCGCAGCTGGCCAGGGCGGCGGGCATTCACCTGATTATCGCCACCCAGCGTCCTTCCGTGGACGTCATCACCGGACTGATCAAAGCCAATATGCCTTCCCGAATCGCCTTCGCCGTATCTTCCGGAGTGGATTCCCGGACGATTATCGACATGAACGGGGCGGAAAAGCTTCTGGGGAAGGGCGATATGCTGTTTTATCCCCAGGGCTATAAGAAACCGGCCCGCGTGCAGGGCGCTTTTGTCTCCGATGAGGAAGTGTCCGACGTGGTAGACTTTGTGATCAACAAAAACACAGATACCGCCTATCAGGAGCAGATGGAAGAACAGATGGCCAAGGTTCAGCAGGCGGTTTCCTCCGCCAGAGCTTCCGAGGATGTGGACGAGCTGTTCGCCGACGCGGGGAAATTTATCATTGAGAAGGATAAGGCCTCCATCGGCATGCTGCAGCGCGTTTTCAAGATCGGCTTCAACCGCGCCGCCAGAATTATGGACCAGCTTTCCGAAGCGGGCGTCGTAGGTCCGGAGGAGGGTACCAAACCCCGAAAAATACTGATGTCCATGGAGCAGTTTGAGAATCTGCTGGAAGAAGGCTGAAACGAAAATTTTTCGTTGAATTTTCCATATGATTGCATTATACTAAAGGCTATAAATGAAACAGCGCTTCCAGCGTATGACGGCGGATGAAGCGCTGTATTGACGTGTGTATCAGAAGAAAGAGGAAGACCGGAGGGCCGGCCCCTTTGCGTTACACAGGGACACAACCGCAGGGACGGATCCTGCGCGGAAGATGGAGGTAGAGTATGTACAAGATTTTAAAAGCAGGCAGGCTTGCGGGCAATATCTACGAGATGGTCGTGGAAGCGCCCCGCGTGGCGAAACGCTGCCTGCCCGGACAGTTTGTAATTGTCAAAGCGGATGAAAAGGGAGAGAGAATTCCCCTTACGATCTGTGATTATGACAGAGAGGCCGGCACGATCACCATCGTATTTCAGCCGGTAGGAGCGTCTACGGAGAAGTTTTCAAGACTGCAGGCCGGTGATTCCTTCCGGGATTTCGTAGGTCCCCTGGGACGTCCCTCCGAGCTGTGCACGGACGATCTGGAAGAAGTGAAGAAGAAAAAGATTCTCTTTGTAGCCGGCGGCGTTGGCACGGCTCCCGTGTATCCCCAGGTAAAATGGCTGCATGAGCACGGCATCGCGGCGGATGTGATTGTAGGAGCCAAGACCAAGGACCTGGTAATTCTGGAGAAGGAATTAAGCGAGGTGGCGGGAAACCTTTACGTGACCACGGACGACGGTTCCTATGGCCGCAGCGGTATGGTTACGAAAGTGATCGAAGACCTTCACAGCGAGGGAAAGACGTATGATCTCTGCGTGGCCATCGGTCCCATGATTATGATGAAATTCTGCTGCCTGACTACGAAGAAATACAACCTGAAAACCATCGTCAGCATGAACCCCATCATGGTGGACGGTACCGGTATGTGCGGAGCCTGCCGTCTGGTTGTAGGAGATGAAGTTAAGTTTGCCTGTGTGGACGGTCCGGAATTTGACGGTCACCTGATCGACTTCGACGCGGCGATGAAGCGTCAAACGCTGTATAAGACAGAGGAAGGCAGAGCGCTTCTCAAGCTTCAGGAGGGCGACACCCATCACGGCGGATGCGGAAATTGCGGAGGTGACAAATAATGGCAAACACAGATGTATTGAAAAAAGTACCTGTGAGAGAACAGGATCCCCAGGTGAGAGCGACGAATTTTGACGAAGTATGTCTTGGATACAACAAGGAAGAGGCCATGGCGGAAGCGCAGCGCTGCCTGCACTGCAAGAACGCCAAATGTATCCAAGGCTGCCCGGTTTCGATTAACATCCCGGATTTTATCCAGGAAGTCAAGAACGGAAACATCGAGGAGGCTTACAAGGTCATTTCTCTGTCCAGCTCTCTTCCCGCTATCTGCGGACGCGTCTGTCCCCAGGAGAGCCAGTGCGAAGGCAAATGTATCCGTGGCATCAAAGGCGAACCGGTATCCATCGGCAAGCTGGAGCGTTTCGTGGCGGACTGGGCCCGCGAGAACGGCATTCAGCCGCCCAAGCCGGAGACCAGAAACGGACGCAAGGTAGCCGTGATCGGTTCCGGCCCTGCCGGCCTTACCTGTGCCGGAGATCTGGCCAAGTACGGATATGACGTGACGATTTTTGAAGCCCTTCATGAGCCGGGCGGAGTTCTTGTATACGGAATTCCGGAATTCCGTCTTCCCAAGCTGGACGTTGTGGCCAAGGAAGTGGAAAATGTAAAATCTCTGGGCGTGAAGATTGAGACCAACGTAATCGTCGGCAAGTCGGTGACCATCGACGAGCTCATGGATGAAGAGGGATATGAGGCAGTGTTCATCGGCTCCGGAGCGGGTCTTCCCATGTTCATGGGAATTCCGGGAGAGAGCGCCAAGGGCGTTTTCTCCGCCAATGAGTTCCTGACCCGGAACAACCTGATGAAAGCGTTCCGGGAAGATTACGATACGCCTATCGTCCACGGAAAGAAAGTGGCGGTAGTAGGCGGCGGAAACGTAGCGATGGACGCAGCCAGAACCGCGCTTCGTCTTGGCGGAGAGGTACACATCGTATACAGAAGAAGCGAGGCGGAGCTTCCCGCCCGTGTGGAGGAAGTTCACCACGCCAAGGAAGAGGGAATCGTCTTTAACCTTCTGACGAATCCCAAGGAGATCCTGGTAGACGAGAACGACAACGTGCGCGGTATGGTCTGCGTGCGCATGGAACTGGGCGAACCGGATGCATCCGGCAGAAGACGTCCCGTGGAGATTCCCGGCTCTGAATTCGAACTGGAAGTCGATACGGTAATCATGTCTCTGGGAACCTCCCCCAATCCGCTGATTTCTTCTACTACGATTGGGCTGGATACCAACCGCAGAAAATGCATCATCGCGGATGAGACCACCGGCCAGACCTCCAAGGAAGGCGTATTCGCAGGAGGCGACGCAGTGACGGGAGCCGCTACGGTTATCCTGGCCATCGGCGCCAGCAAGGCAGCTGCCAAGGGAATCCACGATTTCCTCAGTGCGAAATAAACAGACGTTATCCAAAGCTGCCGCTGCTGTACCGTTTCGTATAACCGGAACAGCGCGGCGGCTTTTTTGCTGGAATCGTTACGCTTTGCTGCAAATCAGAAAGGACTGCCAGAATGAAGATCACCATACTCGCCGTGGGAAAGATAAAAGAGAAGTATTTTACCGACGCCATCCGGGAATACAGCAAGCGCCTGGGACGCTACTGCCGACTGGAGATCGTGGAAGTGCCGGATGAGAAAACGCCGGACGGCGCTTCCTTGGCGCTGGAAGACCAGATCCGGGAAAAAGAAGGGCAGAGGATCCTTGCCGCCCTGAAGGAAGACGCCTGGGTCGTCGCCCTGGCCATCCAGGGAAAGCGCCGGACCTCGGAAGAGCTGGCCGCCCATCTGGAAGAACTTACCGTGCGCGGCGTCAGCCATCTTATTTTTGTCATCGGCGGCTCCCTGGGACTGTCCGAGTCCGTGCTGGCCAGGGCAGACGAGAAACTGAGCTTTTCGGATCTGACCTTCCCGCATCAGCTGATGCGGGTGATTCTGCTGGAACAGATCTATCGGAGTTTCCGGATTATACGGGGAGAACCATATCATAAGTAAGAGCGGTTTGCTCGCATTTTGGTATGATGTGGTGTGAAGAAATGAGTATTTGAAAAGGGAGCGGACAGATAATGTTCCGCTCTTTTTTCGTATAAGCGAGAAATAGAATGACAGGGAAATATTTAGAGTGTTATAATAGACAAAAATAATTTGAACACTTGGAAGTTGGAAGAGCATAAATGAAACAAACAACAAAGAATGCAGGAACAGGTGCGGCATTAGGAATGTGTTTTGGTGTAGCTATCGGCTCTGCAATTGAGAGCTTAGGAATACCAATGGGGCTTTGTAATCAGGGAAATGAACAAACGGTTTCGATATCTTCAGGAGCGATGGAAACAGAATTTTTTAAAGTAGGAGATCTTGTGTTTATAGATGAGGATGGAGACATAGAACAAGCCTTTGATAAAGATGAGAGATAAGCTAAATTGGAAGTTGTGAAGGAGCAAAATGTATATGATTTTATATCACGGAAGTAATGTCATAGTTCAGGAACCACAGATCTTAGAAAATGGTTTTTACAAAGATTTTGGGTACGGGTTTTACTGTACAATTTTAGAAAAGCAGGCAAAACGCTGGGCTTTGACAAAGCGTAGAAAGCATATTGTAAATTTTTATGAGTATTCACCTGATAAGTGCCTGAATATTAAAAAGTTTGGTGAGATGACAGAGGAATGGCTGCAGTTTGTTGTCAATTGTCGGCTTGGTCTAAAACATGATTATGATGTTGTCGAGGGCCCGATGGCAGATGATACAATCTGGGATTATGTTGAGGATTATATGGCTGAACGAATTTCGAAAGCGGCTTTCTGGGAACTGGTTAAGTTTAAGTATCCGACACATCAGATTGTATTTTGCACAGAAAAGGCATTACAGACTATCAAATTTGAAGGGAGTTATTCGCTATGACAAACAAATTTTTCCCGGAAGAGCAGATAACCGAGAACGATCTTTATTTTCTATGTTATATGGTAGAGCGTGTGGCAAGAAAATTGCATCAAAAGAATAAATATGTTGTTAATTCTATACCAAAAGATGAGTGGGTGCGTCTGATCAGTCTGGCTAATGTACTCCACTGCGAGAATCCTCTGAAAATTGAAGATGAATGGATTGAAGAGTATAAGCTAGAAAAGGGAAATTTTGATATAACGGATGTGGATTTAGAACTTGTAGACGAAATCCCATCAGAAACACAGATGGGGAAGGTGTATACAAGGTTGATTCTATCGACGTTACAGCCGGAGGAAGATTATATCGATGGAATGATTCGAGTATATAACGACGAAATATGTGATACGATTGATAATTACAATAGCAGCGCATATTATGAACCGTCTTATGTGATAACAAGAGCTTACAATAATGGAGGATTTTAAAGAGTAGAAAACCGCCCTTGGATACGTTATGGAGAACCGTATCATAAGTAAGGGCGGTTTGTTCGCATTTGGGTATGATATGATGTGAAGGAATGAGTATTTGAAAAGGGAGCGGACAGATGATGTTACGCTCTTTTTTCTTATAAGCGAGAAATAGAATGACAGGGAAATATTTAGAGTGTTATAATAGACAAAATGGCTTGACAACTTGCTCTTGGTGAAGGGGATAACCATATGAGAAAATTAGGCTTAGAAGCTGAAAAAATTATGATTGAGCGTTTTGGGAAAGATACCGTGATTGCATTAGCAACGGTGGAACATGAAGTGCCGTATGTGCGGAATGTAAATGCTTATTATGAGGATGGCTCATTTTATATTATCACACACGCACTTGCTAATAAAATAAAACAAATAGAAGAAAACCCAAATGTTGCAATAGCAGGTGACTGGTTTACCGCACACGGAAGGGGGAAAAATTTAGGGTATTTTGGAAAAGAAGAAAATCGAATAATTGCTGAAAAACTGAAAACTGTTTTTGCCGAATGGATTGATAATGAGCATAATAATTTTGATGATGAAAACACAATAATTTTATGTGTGGAATTAACGGACGGACTGTTACTTTCACATGGAACAAGATATGAGT
>CALWMW010000163.1 GCA_944382085.1 uncultured Lachnospiraceae bacterium
CAGGTAGGAGCAAACATAACGCCGTACTGAACAATGTTGTTGGCGTCAAAATCCGGATCCGCCGCGTTGCGGCCTTCTCCGTCCAGAGTAAGCTGCTTGGCGACCTCTACGAATTCATCCCAGCTCCAAGCGTCTTCGGTGGTAGTGGGAACTTCTATTCCCGCTTCGGAAACAAGGTCCGCGTTATACATCAGAGAGGGAGTCACATTTGCCATAATCGGGCCTGCGGATTCGTCTTCTGACCACATCCACCAACAGGTGTCCAGATAGTTGTCCGGATTCAGATCCGGGTCGTTTTCAGCAAGATCGTAAAAATTGTAAATCAGTCCCTCTTCTCCGAACTGACATTTCCAGGAAGCAGAATAGCTGATATCCAGAGGTTCTCCTGCGGCGATCATAGAATTAATTTTGACAAGGAAATCTTCTTCCGGAATGTGCATGGCATTTACGGTTATCTGCGGATACGCTTCCTGGAAGGTTTCCAGAGAAGCTTCAATAGCCGCCTGCTCCGCGCCGCTTCCCCAGTAAGCGAACGTAATCGTACATTCTTCTATTTCTTCCGCCTGGACACCCAGAACACTGACTCCTGCAAACAACATTCCACAAAGTAAGCCGGGAAGTAATTTTCTCATTTTCATATGCATCCTCCATTTCATTCTTTTTTTCACGGTGAGAAAAGCTTTTCTGTGTCTTCATCATAAAAAAACAAAAGAAGGCTTTCTATCGCACTATGATTAGAAATCAGCACATTTTTTTGGGGATCCGGACAACGATAGAAGTTCCCTCGCCAAGCTGTGAATGGATTTCCACACCGTACGCCGGTCCATAGAGAATCCGGATCCGCTGGTTTACATTGGCAATGCCGATGGAATCCGGGTTTCCTTCCATAATCTCCTGTATTTTCTCCTGGGACATGCCGCAGCCGTTGTCATCTATATAAAAGTAAACCGCCCCGTCTTTTTCTTCCGCGTGAATTTCCAGCATCCCGTCTTCCGAAACATTCTGAAAACCATGAACGATGGAGTTTTCTACAAAAGGCTGGAGAAACAGTTTGGGAACCTTCAATTCCATCAAGGCGTCCGGAATATCCAGCATTACGTCAAATTTGTCGGAAAACCGGATTCGCATAATATACAGGTACTGCTTCAGCCATTGAATGTCATTTTTTAAGTATTCGTACATTCCGGAGTGGTAACTGGTATAACGAAGCATTTTTGAAAGATTTACGAGCATCTGGCTGGTGGCTTCCTGTTTCCCTTCCAGACAGGTCCAGTTGATGACATTCAGCGTGTTATAAATAAAGTGAGGATTCAGCTGGGCGTTCAGCGCTTTGATCTCGGCGTCTTTCTGCATTAATTTTACTTCATAGTTTTCGTGAATTAAGCTGGCGATGGCAGCGCCCATTTCTTCCAGTTTTTTATAGAAAAAAGCAAATTCATCTTCTGGACTGTATTCGATTTTCTGATTAAAATGTCCGCTTCCAATCTGATCGATGGTGGAAATGACCTTATAAAACTGTCTGTTGACGACAGAAGAGCAAAACCAGGCCATAAGGGCGGAAACCAGAAGCATAATGAGAAAAGCCAGCAGCATATACTGGACATACTGTCTTTGCAGCTGCCCAATCAGACTGGATACCGGAATTTTCATAACGGTCAGCCAGTCGGTAATGGAGCTGGCACAGTAGCTGAGGAGGTATTTTTCGCCGTTTTCCTGAATAAAGAATCCGTCGAAGGAGCTTTCCTTTTCCAGAGAATCCAGCCACTGGGCCTGATAGATGTCGCCAGTCTGCTCCGACTGGTCTGTGCTGTAGACAATTTCGCCGCGTCGGCTGATTACATAATATTCTGTGTCCTCCAGACTGTCATTGGTACTGTATTTTACCAAAACGTCTTCCAGATAATCCGGCTGGAAGTTAACGACCAGAACCGGATTTTCCGTATAGCTGCTCAGACGGACGACACGACCGCTGCTGGCGTCGCTGAGATTTAAAAGCCGGGCGACGGAAAAAAGACTGCCATAAGGAATTTGAGAATCTTCCAGATTGGTAATGCCGTACATCTGCGTATAACTGTAAGTCGGAAACCAGACACATTTTCCCTGAGCCGCCCAGGCTTCGCGGGCAATTCTGCTGTTCATAAAATCAGGATAGTAGTTTTCGGTGTCGCTTCCGAACCGGTAGTAGGAAGTAACCAGATGGGCCGAATAGATATCGCTGTACCAGGGAATATAATCTCGTAAGATAGAAGTAACCTCTTTGCTGGCACGGAGCAGTTCCAGAGAATCCGAAGAATCCAGATTCAGGAACAGATCGTACAGTCTGCTTTCCAGATTCAGCTTTTCCGTCGCTTCCTTGATTACAGAAAGGCGGGTATCCAGAATGGCGGAGGTTTTCTGAACGTTTTCCTCAAAACTGTGGAGCGCCTGTTCTTCGATGGTTCTTTTTGTGTTTTCATACATGAGAACGGTGATCGTCCCCAGCAGGAGGCTGATGGCTAAAAAAACAGAAAGGGTCATTTTGGCCCGAATGCTGATTCTTTTAAAGCTTATGTATCGTCTTTTCATACGTTTATCAGTCCTTTGCTTTCATTCTTCGGTATTCATCCGGGGTATATCCGTAGTATTTTTTAAATGCCCGGATAAAGTAATTCGCGTCCCGGTAGCCCGCTTTGCTGGCAATCTCTTTAACCTTTTCATCGGTGGAAGAGAGAAATTCTTTCGCTTTTTTCATACGCAGGCCGGTAAGGTAACTGGAAAAACTGGAACCGGTATAGTTTTTGAAAAGCGTGCTGAAATAGGAGGGATTAAAATAATATTTATCCGCTACGGTCTCCAGGGTGATTTCCTCCATATAGTGTTTCTGAAGGTATTCACAGCAATGCTCCATTACATGGGTTCCCTTTACTTCTTTCTGGTAATTAACATCTTTTCCAAGCTCCAGGAGGTAACTGTACAGAAAGCGCAGCAGCGCGCTGACGGTTTCCGACTGATAAATTCGATTCAGCGTTTCATCGGTTTCTGAGCGTGCTTCTTCGCTGAGCATGGGCTCCAGTATTTTTACAGACTGAAAAAGTACCAGCATAATCCCTCGCCGCAGACGTTCCGGGTCGGGCATTCTTTTCTGCGTAAGCTCAGTCAAAGGATCTTTGATCAACTGAAAGGCATGAAAAATATGGTTCTGTTTTATATTCTCCGCAATTTTGGCAGCCAGAGAGGAAAAGTCCGGAAGGGCTCCTTCCAGCCGGTCTTTCTGCAGATCGTAATCACAGTAAGAGCCGGTTTCATAAAACCGGTATTTCCAAAGCGTTTGCGCTTCCTGGTATGCGGCAGGGGCTTCTTCCAACATATTTTTATGACAGCTGCTGATATAAAAAGCAAAGCTGCATCCGGAAAGACGCTTTTGCAGGAGGCCTTCCATATGATTGAAGAAAGAACGGTCTCCTTTGGCGCAATCCAGTACGAGGATGGCAAAAAGATTTTTCTGCTCGCAGGAAAAGGAGTAGGAAGAAGCGGCGATACAGCTTTTGATCGCCATACGAAATTCCGGAATATTCAGAGCTTTTCCGTTCTCCACCTTCACCTCGCACAGGAAAAGATAACCGGGTTGCTCAATAGGCAGAATTTCGCGGATTTTTTCCTTTTTGTCAAAATTCTGCCTGCATACGAAATGCTGCATCAGGTATTCCAGATATACGATTTCCGTCTCCTGGAGATGGGTTTCCATGGAAGCGCGGCTGGCGTCTTCTTTTCGGTGCGCGATAATTTCCTTGCGCACGCCTTCCAGACATTTCTGAACTTCGGAGATTTCTACCGGCTTCAGTAAGTAATCCTTCGCCCCGTACCGAAGGGCCTCTTTGGCGTAAGAGAATTCTTCATACCCGCTTAGGATAATCACAGCGGTATTCTGGTTTCTTTGCCTTATTTTTTGAAGGAGCTCCAGGCCGTTTATCCCAGGCATGCGGATATCGGTAATCACAATATCACATTCCAACAGTTCCAGAGTCTCCAGGGCCTGCTCGCCGTTTTCGGCTTCCAAAATCATATCTTCCGGATAAATGGTATACAGAAGCCTGCACAATCCGTCGCGCTGAGCTTTTTCATCGTCTACGATCAGTATTTTAAACATAGGTATCTCCTTTTGGCTGCCTGCGTTTCGCAGAATCATTAAGAAACTTACCTCACATCTTAACATAAAAAATAGGAGCGGGCATGGAAAGAAAGGGTAAAAAATCCCTTATAATTTTACTATAGTGATAAAAGAAGGGGTTGAGAATAGGAAAATTTTTTCATTACTGGATTCTGATGAGATATAGAGGAAATTTTTATCCATAAGAAATAGCCGTCCTGTACTCTGCAAAAAGGAAGACGACTATTTCTTACTTCTAGTTTTGCCGGAACGGCGATTCTCAGTTCAGCTTAATGTTTTTAAAGAGAGAGGCCAGAGAGGTGGTGGCTTCTTCCGCCTTGGGAAGGGAGTAGGTCTCTTCCTGGATCTCCACTGCCGCTACGTCCTCCAGGGCTTTCATGCTGAGGCTGATCTTTCCGTCCTTGACGCCGATCACCTTCACCTTGACGGTCTGCCCTTCTTTGAGAACCGCGCCGGGATGTTTGATTCTCTGCTGGGAAATCTGAGAGATATGTACCAGGCCGGACAGGCCGTTGCCCAGGTCGATGAAAGCGCCGTAGGGCATGAGGGACTCTACTTTGCCCTCGGTCACCAGGCCGATTTCCAGGTTGGAAACCCTGGCTTTGCGCTCTTCGGCTTCCTTTTCCCGCAGGATCTCTCTGGCGGAAAGCACCAGGCGCTTTTCTTCCGGATCCGCTGTGATGACCCGTACTTCGATCTCTTTGTTCAGCCAGTCTTCCAGATTCTCCACATAACTCAAAGAAAGCTTGGACGCCGGGATGAAGCCGCGGATCCCTTCTACGTAGGCGACCGCGCCGCCCTTTACGATTCCGCCGATCTTTACTTTCAGGTTCGTCTGATCCTCCAGAAGCTGTTTCAGGCGGTCCCAGGCGAGAACGGAAGCGGCTTCTTTCAGGGAGAGCTGCAGGCGGCCCTGGCCGTTGTCCTTACGGATCACGGTAGCGGACAGCGTCTGTCCCACTTCGATATCACGGAAGGTAAAAGCAGGATCGTCGCTGGCGTCCGCGAGCTTTACGACGCCGTCGGTATATCCGCCGAAATCAAGAACGATCTCTTCTTCCGAAACGCCGATGACCGTACCGGTGAGGATATCTCCTTCGTGCACCGGCTTAAAGGAAGCGTTGATCGCGTCCTCATAGTCAGCCATGGTCTCAGCGGGAGCCTCTGCCTGGGGAGCTTCCGGTACTTCAGTTACTTTGGTTTCGTCACTCATTTTTTTCACTCCTTCAAGATTCAAACTCTTAACCTGATTTTAGCACATCCGGGCGCCTGGTTACAAGAGCCTGGAGAAAAGAAAAAGCAGCAGAAAAAGATCGCCGGGAAGAGCCTCTTATGGTAAAATGAGAAAAAACGAAAGAAGGAAGAACGCCATGGATTTTACGAATATGATAAAAGAGAACATCCGCAGAACGGCGGAGAGGAGAAACGACAGCTCCATCACGACGGCGGAAGACATGATCCCTCTCATGGACGATTCCCCCTATCCGCGTAAGAGCACGGATCTTTCCTATGGAACCAGGACAGAGTGGGAAAAACTGGATCTCTTTTACCCAGATCAGGGAGAAGGACCCTGGCCGGTTTTTATCGAGGTGCACGGGGGAGCGTGGTATTTCGGACAGAAAAAGTCGGTGGAATTCGAGCCGTTTCTTCTGGGGCTTGAGCGGGGATTCGCCTGCGTCTCCCTGGGCTATACGTTAAGCCCCCAGGGGCATTATCCCCTGCCGGTACAGGAGGTGAAGACCGCCATCCGGTATTTGAGAAAAAACGCGGAAAAGTATCATCTGGATCCCAACAAGATCGTACTGTGGGGCGGCTCTGCCGGCGCGCATCTGGCGGCTCTTGCCGCGGTGTCCTGTGATACGGGATATCTGGAAGAAGATCTGTCCGGAAACGACGGCATATCCGCGAAGCCGGATGTGCTGGCGCTCTGGTATGGATGCTTTTCCTATGAAGGAACCGGGAAGCCGTCGGACGATTGGATTTATCAGAATTTCTTCGGCGTGGAGGATCTTGGACAGATCAAAGAGGAACTGAGGCGCTCCAGTCCCCTTTCGCATATTACGGGGAAGGTATGCCCCACGTTTCTTCAGCACGGGACCGCGGATTCGGTCGTTCCCTGCCGCCAGTCCCAGGCTTACTACGACGCCCTGGTAAAAGCGGGAGCCGGGGAACGAAGCAGGCTGGAGCTGCTGCCGGGCTGCGAGCACGCGGACAGCTTCCTGTTCTCCAGGGAAAACATCGAAAAGGTCTTTCAGTTCGCGGAAAAGTATCTTGGATAAGCGCAGGCGCTCCTGCCGGCAAAAAATGGTTCCAAAAACCTCCGCAAAGTGATATACTATATCGGAAAGGCAGGACTGCAGAGATGAAGACCGTGATAGAAGATATGCGCGCCGGCGTGCGGGAAGACGGCATCCGGCGCGCGGGAGAGATTATTAAGAAGGGCGGCCTGGTGGCCTTCCCCACGGAGACGGTGTACGGACTGGGGGCGAACGCTCTGGATCCGGAGGCGTCGGGGAAGATTTACGCGGCCAAGGGAAGGCCTTCCGATAATCCTCTTATTGTCCATATCGCAGACTGGGAAGCCCTGGAGGGGATTGTGAAGGAAGTTCCGGAAGCGGCGAGAAAGCTGGGAGAAGCTTTCTGGCCGGGACCGCTGACGATGATTTTCCGGCGCAAGGAGACGGTGCCCCTGACGACCACCGGAGGACTTGAGACGGTGGCGGTGCGGATGCCGGACCATGATATCGCCCTGGCGCTGATCCGGGCGGGAGGCGGCTATATCGCGGCGCCCAGCGCCAACACCTCCGGAAGGCCGAGCCCTACCCGCGCCAGCCATGTGCAGGAGGATATGGACGGAATCATTGATATGATTATAGACGGCGGAGACGTGGGGATCGGACTGGAATCTACCATTGTAGACTTTACTGAGGATTCTCCGGTGATTCTCCGGCCGGGATATCTGAACCAGGAGATGATCGCGCAGGTGATCGGGGAAGTACGCATGGATCAGGCCCTGATCGACGAGCATTCCCCCAGGCCGCCGAAAGCTCCGGGCATGAAGTACCGCCATTACGCCCCTAAGGCGCAGCTCTACATTGTGGAAGGGGAAGAGGAGGCGGTGCGAAGGAAGATCGACGATCTGGCCAGCCAGGAAGAGAGCCGGGGAAGGAAAGCCGGAATCCTGGCAGCGGAAGAATCGGTTCCTTTTTACCGGCACGGGATTTTGAAAGTGATTGGATCCAGGGAGGACGAGCTCTCCATTTCCAGGCATCTGTTCGCGATTCTGCGGGAATTTGACGCGATGGAGGTACAGGTGATCTATTCGGAGGCGTTCTATACCCCCAGGATGGGTCAGGCGATTATGAACCGCCTGCTGAAAGCGGCGGGACATCAGATCATAAAGACGTAAGGAGCAAAGAGTGTGAAACGATACGACAGGCTTATTTTTGTAAGCAACAGCGATACTGCCATGGGCCCGATGGCGGAGGCTATTCTGCAAAGTAAGTTTCTGCTGGAGGAGCTTTCCATCACATCCAAGGGGATGGTGGTTTTGTTCCCGGAACCGATAAACCCGAAGGCGGAAGCGGTTCTGGCCAGCAACGGACTGACCATGAAGGGACATATGAGCGATCCTCTGGTGGAGGAGGATTTTGACAGCAGAACGCTGATCCTGGTGATGTCCAGAGCGCTGATGCAGAAGGTTCAGAAAGATTTTGAACGGGCGGGCGAAGGGCAGCTTCATGTGCTGAATGAATTTGTAGGCGAGGAAAAAGAAGCGCTGAATCCCTACGGGGGGAGCCTCGCGGATTACGGGCAGTGTTTTACAGAACTTCACGCTTTGATTACAAAGCTGGTAGTACAATTAAACGAGGAGGAATTACTATGTTAGCATTAGGATGCGATCAGGCAGGATACGGGTTGATGCAGGAGGTTAAGAAATATCTGGATGAAAAAGGGATCCAGTATCGGGACTGCGGGACGTATTCGGAGGATCCGGTGGATTATCCGGTCTACGCGAAGGCCGTTGTCAAAGAGATTCTTTCCGGAAACTGCGACAAGGGAATTCTGATCTGCGGAACCGGCATTGGCATTTCCATCACCGCCAACCGCTATAAGGGAATCCGCGCCGCCGTGTGCGGAGACTGCTTCAGCGCGGAGGCTACCAGGCTTCACAACGACGCCAATATTCTGGCCATGGGAGCCAGAGTGGTAGGACCGGGCCTGGCCGTTAAGATTACGGAGACCTTCCTGAACACGGAGTTTTCCGGAGCGGAGCGCCACGCGCGCAGGATCCGGATGATTGACGAGGATTGAGAGATGCAGAAAACAGTCGTTATGGATCATCCGCTGATCCAGCATAAGATCGGACTTCTGAGAAGAAAAGAGACCGGTTCCAGGGATTTCCGGGCGCTGGTCAGCGAGATCGCTATGTATATGTGCTATGAAGCCACCAGAGACCTGAAGCTGAGAGATGTGGAGATCGAGACGCCTATCTGCCGGACCACGGCAAAAGAGCTGAGCGGCAAGAAGCTGGCGGTGGTGCCGATTCTCCGGGCGGGACTGGGAATGGTGGAAGGAATGCTGGCCATGATCCCGGCGGCCAAGGTGGGACATATCGGGCTTTACCGGGATCCCAAAACGCTGGAACCGGTGGAATATTACTGCAAGCTTCCGGCGGATTCCGATGAAAGGGAAGTCTTTGTGGTAGATCCCATGCTGGCCACCGGCGGATCCTCTGCGGCGGCGGTTCAGATGCTGAAGGATCGGGGAGTGAAGAGCATCCGGTTCCTGTGCATTATCGCGGCTCCGGAAGGAGTGGAGAAGATGCGGAACGCCCATCCGGACGTGGATCTGTACATCGGGGCGATGGACGAACGCCTGAACGAACACGGGTATATCGTGCCGGGCCTGGGCGACGCCGGCGATCGGATCTTCGGAACAAAATAGAAAGAGAGAAGGAATCCTGCTTTCCAGGCGAAGCGTTTGGCCGGAGAGAGGATTCCTTTTCCTTTATTTAAGAATCTTTTTATTTACAGACAGAATAAGAAGTAATATACTTAACAGCAGATAGCTGACGCTGAAAATAAGCGTCGCAGGAAATACACGAGGAGGTTTCCATGATCAGGAGATTAAAAAAGTGTACCGCGCTGTTGCTGGCTGTTTTGCTGATCCTGCAGACGGCAGGGCTGGCTGTTATGGCTCAGGAAGAGAAAGGAAAACAGGAAGACCAGACGGCAGCGGAAAGAATGCAGGAAACAGGAGAAGAGATTTCGGAGCGCGAGACTAGCCTTAGTCTGACTGAAAAAACGCAAGCTCAGACAGGGACGCCGCAGACAGAAACGCAGGCTCCAACAGAAACGCAAGCCCAAACAGAAACACAGCTTCAAACTGAGACACAGACGGACAGCGGGCAGACGGAGACAGAGAATCAGACCGGAACGGAAACAACGACGGAGACGGGAACCCAGACAGAGTCGGAAGTACAGACCGGCGAGACTCAGACGAGCCAGAAGCCTTCGGAGGAAGAGCAGCCTCTTGAGACGGGAACGGAAGAATCTCAGGAAGAGGAGACTTCCTCAGAGACGGGAACGGAAGAACCTCAGGAAGAGGAAACCTCTTCAGAGATGGGAACGGAAGAACCTCAGGAAGAGGAGACTTCTCCAGAGACGAAAAAGGGGGAGAAGCTCACGGCTTCCGGACTTTCTTCCGGCCTTAAAGCGGTGCTGCCTTATCTTGCCGCGGCACAGGAACTTACCGTTCCGGAAGAACTGGGAGAAGAGCTTTTTCTTCAGGGAGAAGCTGCCTTAGGGGCAATAAGGGGGCTTAAAGAATTTTCTAAAAAAATTGCTTCGGGCCGGAGCAGTTCCAGTGAGGAAGTGATCTGCCTATATGCGGAGCAAAACGGCACGTTGGATCTCGCGCCTGTAAAAGAGGCTCATAACGATGGAATTCTGGATGCCAGCGACCGGTATGTGGTCATCAATATAATAGCCGCAGATCCCAAACAGGATCTGAGTCTGTCCGGCTTTTCCGTGAACTATCAGGGTCAGGCCGTTTCCTATGAAGATTCCGCAAGGGCGGGCTATGTTCTATACAATGTCACAGCCTTAAAGGATGGAAAGACTGCCGATTATACAGGCGCCCTGACCTGGGATGGGAGCAAAGGGAAAATAGGTACGATCCTGGCGCCCTGCGCCTCTGTTTCCGTATCTGGCGGTCTGGACGGAGCGGTCTATGCGAAATCAGCTGTTTTATCCGGCAGCGGAGAAGAATATCAGAGAATTATTTTTATAGAGGGAGAGGACGGGGTTCAACTCCCTGAAGCAGAGAGTGAAGAGGAAACACCGGTTTCTGAGACCGAGGATATCACAGAAGGAACAGAGAACTCTGAGACGGCTACGGAACTTGAGGAAATGGAGAGCTCCGCACCTATGGAAACTTCTGACGAGTCAGAGACTTTTCAGGAAACAGGAAGTCTGCTTTCCGAAACGTCATCAAAAGAAGAGATTCTGAACCTTATATCTGAAAATGTCCTGGAGCAGAGATGGTATTCCCAGGGAGGGCTTTCTCTCCAGTTGGAATTAGTAGATGGAGAGAACCCAAGCCAAAAGCTGACCGGAAGCATTTCTTTAAAAGCGGGAGAATTCATCCTGGATCAGAATGGCACGGTTGTTTACGCGGCGGATCAGGAGATCGCTTCCTATACCTGGAGCCAGGCAGAAGCCTATTCTCTGGGAGAACAGCTGAAATATTCCGGCACGTATTACATAGAACTCATCCAGACGCCGGAGGGGTATCTGCCGCCGGTGAGAGTGTATCTTACCGTGGATGAGGATGGGAAGGTGTCAGAGAAAAGCGAGGGCGGCCTTTGGAATGAGGAGAGGACGCTTCTGCAGATTCCTCTTTACAGAGACGCCGCGGCAGTTTCTATGGCAAAAGTAACCCTGAAGGGAAAGGATGCTCAGGGAAATGAGACTGACCTTGGGGGAACCTTTGTGATAAAAGACGCCCAGGGCGCTGTTCTGCGGGATCAGGCCGGAAATCCCAGATATTATATCGAGTGCAAAAACGGGCAGGCCGGAACGGCCGCAGGGCTTGCGGCGGGAGAATACTACCTTTCCCAGATTTCTGTTCAGGAAGAAGGCTACCAGCCTTCCGCGGATGTAAAATTTACCATCGAAGAAGGTAAAACGACAGAAGTGACGGTGGTAAACGAAAAACTGGACGCAGAGGTCAATACCTTGAAGGTGACGATGCGCGTTCGGTACGGAGAGCAGGAGCTTGCAGCAGAGCGGGAGAATCGTTTTTATGCCGCGCTATTTCTGGATGAGGGATTCACACAAAAAGCCGGAGATGTGAAGGAACTGATTTTGAAGCCAGACGGGGACGGAACGGAAGGAGAAGCCGTATTTTCTCTGAATTCTTCCGATCAGGATCAGACCTTCTATCTGGGTGAGACGGATGCTTTTGGAACGCCTTTGACCGATCAGGAAACCTTTGACTGGGCGTTTCAAAATGAAGCCGGGGAAACCGTGAACAGCGTTGCTTTTCCAGGCGGAACGGTTTCCGCATTCCAGGCGACTCTGACAGACACCTACACCGTATACCCGTCCGGCGCCTTTTGGTGGGAAGCAGTGATTCCGGTGACGAAACAGGTATTGAATCGGGAAGGGAAAGAGGCTCCTGTGACCGCTTCTTTCTATGTTATGCTTTACCAGGATCAAAACCATACGCAGCCGGCGCTTCAGGCTCCCGCGGAGATCCTCCTGGAAGAGGCTTCTTCCGGACAGACGGAAGTTCTGCTGAAAATGACAGAAGCCTCCGGAACTTACTATGCGGCGGAGACGGACGAGCAGGGAAACCTTCAGAAATCCGGAGACAAAGCCTTTGGCTATCACATCCGTTTCGCGGAAGGAACCGCCGGAGCCGTGGAGATTAGCCTGGGGGAGAAATCGTCTCTTACGGTAATCAACCAGCAGTGCACGGATACCGTTGCCAGGCTCAGGGTGACGGATCCTTCCGGACGCCTTCTCTCCGGCGCTTCTATGGTGGTGAAGGACGCAAAAGGGAAAGTTCTTGATTTGAATGGAACGGCGCTTACCTTTACTTCCGGCAGCAAGGATTATGTTCTGACGAATCAGCTGCCTGCCGGGACGTACTATCTTTCTCAGATTACAGCGCCGTCCGGCTATCACGCCTCCCCGGATGTGGAATTTACCGTCCGGGACGGGCAGACCACGGAAGCGGTTCTGGTCAGCCAGCCTGTGAGAAAGACGGATACCGGGAGAATTACCGTTTATAAACAGGTGTACAGCGGAGAGCATCAGGTTTATGCTCAGGATACCTCCGCAGGTAAGTATGCGGCTCAGGGACGATATACGTTTTACGCCGCC
>CALWMW010000164.1 GCA_944382085.1 uncultured Lachnospiraceae bacterium
GCGCTCGGTACCAGCCAGCTTAGCTGTGAAGCCTGACAGGAAGTAGTACTGTGTCTGCTCCGGAGTCAGGATTGATACGGGAGGAAGCACGCCGAATGCGTCTGCGGACAGGAAGATTACTTCCTTCGCTGCCGGTGCAGAGGAAACGGGACGCACAATGTTCTGGATATGCGTAATCGGGTAAGATACACGGGTATTCTCCGTTACGCTCTTGTCGTCAAAGTCGATCTTTCCGTCCGCATCCAGAGTAACGTTCTCAAGAAGAGCGTTGCGCTTGATTGCGTTGTAGATATCCGGCTCAGACTCTTTGTCCAGGTTGATAACCTTAGCGTAGCAGCCGCCCTCGAAGTTGAACACGCCGTTGTCGTCCCAGCCGTGCTCGTCGTCTCCGATCAGAAGACGCTTGGGATCGGTGGAAAGCGTAGTCTTACCGGTTCCGGACAGACCGAAGAAGATCGCGGTGTTCTTGCCTTCCATATCGGTGTTGGCAGAGCAGTGCATGGAAGCGATGCCCTTCAGCGGCAGATAGTAGTTCATCATGGAGAACATACCCTTCTTCATCTCGCCGCCGTACCAGGTGTTCAGGATAACCTGCTCACGGCTGGTGATGTTGAAGACTACAGCTGTCTCAGAATTCAGACCCAGCTCCTTGTAGTTCTCAACTTTTGCCTTGGAAGCGTTGTAAACAACGAAATCCGGCTCAAAGTTCTTCAGCTCTTCCTCAGAAGGCTGGATGAACATGTTCTTTACAAAATGTGCCTGCCAAGCTACTTCCATAATGAAACGGATCGCCATACGGGTATCTGCGTTCGCTCCGCAGAATGCGTCTACGACGAACAGTCTCTTGTTGGAGAGCTCTTTCAGAGCGATGTCCTTTACCGTGTTCCAGGTCTCTACGCTTGCAGGATGATTGTCGTTCTTGTACTCGTCAGAAGTCCACCATACGGTATCCTTTGAGTTCTCATCCATAACGATGAACTTATCTTTGGGGGAGCGGCCTGTATACACACCAGTCATTACATTCACCGCGCCAAGTTCACTTACCTGTCCTTTTTCATAGCCTTCCAGGCCGGGCTTTGTCTCCTCCTCGAACAGCATCTCGTAAGAAGGATTGTACACGATTTCTGTGGTTCCGGTAATGCCGTACTTGCTTAAATTGAGTTCTGCCATCTTACATTAACCTCTCTTCTAAAATAAATATAGTTACGGTGGATCTGATTGCAGGACGCTGCGAAAGCAGGTCTGCAAGTCCTCTTAGGAAAATGGACTTCCAAATTCCTTCTACCCCATTATACCGAATAAAAGAATTAAATCAATAATAAATCCGCATTTTTTTCAAAAAAATGATAATTTTTTAACGGTCGAAAGGCCAAAAGAAGAAAAAAGGCGATTTTTGATGATTTTTTTGGGGGATTCCTGTATAATGAAGGATGAGCAAAAGGATGGATCCGGAGAAAATGTACGGAACCTTAACACAGAGCAAAGGAGACTGGAACGTGAAACAGGATATGATTTTAATTCTTGACCTGGGCAGCACAGAGAATACAGTACTGGCCAGAGAGATCCGTGACCTGGGAGTTTACAGTGAGATTCATCCCCACGATATCACGGCGGAAGAAGTAAAGGCTTTGGAAAATGTAAAAGGAGTGATTCTGAACGGAGGCCCCAACCGGATTGTGGACGGAAATCCCGTACAGGTAAGGCCGGAGCTGTATGAGCTGGGCTGTCCGATGATTTCCGTAGATTATCCGGAATCCAGGTGCAGCGTCCAATATTCCCGGATTCCGGACCGGGGGACGCTCAAAAAGTTTATTTTTGAAGAGGCGAAGGCCGAAGCGAACTGGAATATGAAGAACTTCATTGAAGACCAGGTAGAGCAGATCCGCAGACAGGTGGGAGATGGGAAGGTGCTTCTGGCTCTCTCCGGAGGCGTGGATTCCTCCGTGGTAGCCGCCCTGCTGATTAAAGCCATCGGACAGCAGCTGGTCTGCGTCCATGTGAACCACGGCCTGATGCGCAAAAACGAGTCTGAAAGCGTGATCCAGGTCTTCCGGGATCAGCTTCACGCGAATCTCATTTACGTTGACGCTTCCGAGCGTTTCCCCGGAAAACTGGCCGGCGTGGCAGACCCGGAACAGAAGAGAAAGATGATCGGCGGAGAATTTATCCGCGGCTTGGAGGAGGAAGCCAGAAAGCTGGAAGGCATTGAATTCCTGGGACAGGGTACCATTTACCCGGATATCATCGAGAGCGGAACGAAGACTGCCAAGATGGTAAAATCCCACCACAATGTAGGCGGCCTTCCGGAGGACCTGAAATTCCAGCTGGTAGAGCCCCTGAAGCAGCTTTTCAAGGATGAAGTGCGGGCCTGCGGACTGGAGCTTGGCCTTCCTTACAGCATGGTTTACCGTCAGCCCTTCCCAGGTCCTGGGCTGGGTGTAAGATGTCTGGCGCGATCACCAGAGACCGTCTGGAGGCCGTGCGGGAGTCCGACGCCATTC
>CALWMW010000165.1 GCA_944382085.1 uncultured Lachnospiraceae bacterium
GGTGCAGGCGCCCAAGGGCCGCGTAAAGGCGGACGTTACCGCCATCGAGCAGCTAGAAAACTCCAAAATGTGTATGAAATACTATGCGGATCATAACTGCTCCATCACCGTCCATGTGCGGGACAGCGAATGGGAAGAAGTGGAGCAGTGGGTCTGGGACAACTGGGAGGACGTGGTGGCTCTCTCCTTCCTGAGCTACGACGACAGCTTTTATGAGATGATGCCTTACGAGGCCATCGACGAGCAGGAATACGAAAAGCGGAAAGCGGCCATGAAGCCCTTTAATCCCTCGCTGCTCTCCCGGTACGAGCGGGAAGAGACGGAGCTGGACGCCGGGGATTCCGAGTGCGCCAACGGCGTGTGCCCGGTGCGGTAAACCGCGGCAGAAAGCGGCGGGAGAATTTCTGAGAAAAGGAGGAACAGAGGATGCGGGAAATCAAAGCGTCCCGGATTACAGACGTTATAGAACGTCTCTGTATCCAGGCGAACACGCGTCTCCCGGAAGACGTGAAAGAGGCTCTGCGCCAAAGCAGGGAAAAAGAAGACTGGGAGACGGCGGCAGGAGTGCTGGATCAGATCATTGAAAATTTTGAGATCGCAGAAAAAGAGGAGGTTCCCATCTGCCAGGACACGGGAATGGCCTGCGTGTTTCTGGAGATCGGCCAGGAGGTGCACATTACCGGGGGAGCGCTCCAGGAAGCGGTGGACGAAGGCGTGCGCCGGGGATATGAGAAGGGGTACCTGAGAAAATCCGTGGTGAAGGATCCCATCCGCCGGGGCAACACCGGGGACAACACCCCGGCCATGCTCTATACCGAGATTGTTCCGGGAGACCGGATCCGGATTACGGTGGCTCCCAAAGGCTTCGGAAGCGAAAACATGAGCGCGGTCCGGATGCTGAAGCCTTCCGCGGGCCTTCCGGGAATCAAGGATTTTATCCTGGAAGCGGTGGAGACGGCCGGCCGCAATCCCTGCCGGCCGGTGGGGGTGGGGGTAGGGATGGGGGGCACCTTTGACAAAGAGGCGCTTCTGGCCAAAAAAGCGCTGATGCGCCCGCTGAACACTTCGCATCCGGATCCCTTTTACGCAAAGCTGGAGCGGGAGCTTCTGGAGAAGATCAACGCGTTCGGCATCGGACCTCAGGGCTTCGGGGGAAGAACCACCGCTCTGGGTCTGAACATTGAGACCATGCCCACGCACATTGCCGGGATGCCCTGCGCGGTAAACATGAGCTGTCATGTGACCCGCCATCAGACGGAGGTGATCTAAATGGAAAAACACATTCGACTGCCCCTGACCAGAGAACTGGCCAGGACGCTGGAAGCGGGGGATACCGTGTACGTCACGGGAACGATCTATACCTCCAGGGACGCCGGGCACAAGCGCATGTGCGAGGCGCTGGAGCGGGGAGAGAAGCTTCCTTTCGATCCCCAGGACGCCACGATTTATTATGTCGGCCCTACGCCGGCAAAACCGGGGCAGATCATCGGATCCGCAGGCCCGACCACCAGCGGCCGGATGGACGCCTACGCGCCCCGCATGATGGAAGCGGGGGCCAGAGGAATGATCGGGAAAGGCGCCAGGCTGCCGGAAGTGGCGGAGGCGATGAAGAAGTATGACGGAGTTTATTTCGGCGCCATCGGAGGGGCCGGAGCCCTGCTTGCGAAGTGCGTGAAAGCATGCGAGCTGATCGCCTATGAGGATCTGGGGGCGGAAGCTTTGAGAAAGCTGTACGTGGAAGAGATGCCTCTGGTGGTGATTATGGACAGCCGGGGAGGAAACCTCTACGAGGAGGGACGGGCCGCGTACCTGAAACAGCGAAAAAAGGAAAAAGAATGAGGAAGAAAATGGAAACAGAAGAAAAGGGAGCGGTTATCACCCAGGGAGAAGAGATCGAGAGGGTTCGGAAATTTTTTGACGGAGACCGGTTTGCGGTGGAAAACGGAGCGTACATCCTGGCGATCGGAGATCGTTACGCCAAGTGCCGGATGGCGCTGGAAGCCAAGCACCGGAACGCGGTGGGGATCGTCATGGGAGGGGCGTACTTTACCCTGGCGGATTTCACCTTTGCCGTGGCGGCAAACTGGCAGAAGGTGGGGACGGTATCCCTTACCAGCAACATTACCTTCTGCGGATCGGCCAAAGGCGACCTTCTGGTGGCGGAAGCGTTCTGCAGAAAAGACGGCCGCAGCACCTGCCTGTATGAAATCACGGTGCAGGACGAGCTGGGCAATCTGGCGGCTGTGGTGAGCATCAACGGATTCCGCCGGGCATAATGTTCTTGACAAGGGGGACGGGATACGCTATAATTTCGTTGCGTTAATGCTTTGAAGCGCAACGCTTTAACGTGCGAAATTAAAACAAAGGAGAAAAAAGATGGTTAGCAAAGTCGTTTTACTGATTCTGTTCCTGCTGTGCATGCTGGGGGTAGGGATCTACGCCCGGAAGCTTGTGACCAATGTAAACGGATTTATTCTGGGGGGGAGAAGCGTGGGCCCCTGGCTTACGGCCTTTGCGTACGGAACCTCTTATTTTT
>CALWMW010000166.1 GCA_944382085.1 uncultured Lachnospiraceae bacterium
TATTTTTCAATTCTGCATTTATGCTTTTTCGATTTTACATCATAACTGATTCCAACCAGTAGAATATCACCTTTAAAATCCTTCAATCCTTTTTGGACGGAAAACCATATCCGCAAAAGATTTTCCAAAACGGCGTGGTCTGCTCACACAGGTGAGTTTATCTGTAGTTCCTAATGTTTTGTTAATAAACGAAATCAATCCTGTCCTGCGCTTTTTTTCATTCTATCTTACTCTTCTTTTCTCAGTCAACTGATTTCTCCCCTCCATACTCCGTTCTCATTTTCTACCAGGATTCCAAATTCCCAAACTCCTTCCTCATACGCTTCTTTTGAAATCCCGTACTCGTCAAGGGATATGGTTCCGGATACGCTTCCGAATCTTCCGTTCCTGAGATCCTCCACGCCGTAGGCCTGGGCGATGGTGAGAGGATAATAGATCTTTTCTCCTGTTTCTGTCTGTTTCATGGAAAGGTATACCATCTGGGTATAGGAATTCGTATTTTCCTGATATACCGTTCCGCTCACCGTCAGGTTCTTCTTTCCCCATCCAATCTGTACCTCGCAGCGCATCGTCTTGTCCGCGTCCCGTATGCCGGTCTCTTTCTCCGGTTCAAAGGGAAGGGAACGAAAGACGTAAAAGCTCTGCCCGTTGATGTCTTTAATCAGATAGGCTTTCACATCCGGATCGTAATGCTCTCTCAGATACCGGAGCGTTTCTTTTACGTCCTGATCGGTCACAATCACCTTTGGATTGTTGATGAGATCCCGGTAGGGGTTGGTCACTCCGTAGGATTCCAGCACCGCTTTCTCTGTGGGATTGCCGGACTCCCATCCGCCCAGCTTCCACAGATTCGTCAAAGAATCATAGGGAATCACGTCAAAGGGTCCGTAGGCGGAGAAGGTGGTAAGGGTATTAAGCTTTGCCAGATAGAGATGCTCCCGGTCTGCTCCCGCCAGCTGCAGGTATTCCTGATTGATCTTCATCTGGTTGGAAATTTCTTTTTTCTCCCCGCGCATCTGCTCCTTCCAGGAGGGCAGCTGAAAGACCAGGGCGAAGGCGCAGAAGGCTGCCGCCGTCCTAAGGCTGAAATACGTCTTTTCTTTTTCCAAAAGCCACAATACCAGCAGACAGGCCCCCAGCCACAGCGCGGTCTCCGTGCGGCTTACCAGGTACCTTCCTATGTAAAAAAGATAAGCGTAAATTCCGCCGATCACCGCCGCTCCGTATCCCAGAGCCAGGATTTCTTTCCAGGTCTTTTTTCCGAAAAAGAGCCAGAAAAAACACAGTAGCAGGAAGCAGGAAAATACATACAGGTTCAGAAATCCTAAAGGAAATGTATCAAAATAATCCAGGAGAAACGAACGGTTCAGCTCTTTTTTTGGCCGCAGGGAAAGGAGCGTTTCTATGGCTTCGGAATCAAAAAGATCCGGATCCGCGTAGTTGCCGGATCTGTAAAGCTCTATATCTTCTCTGGACAGTCCCAGCTTTTCATACTCCTCCTGAAAGGTATCGTAATCCGGAAACCCGTAATCCATCAGGCTGGAACGGCTGTCGTTATACCGGAGGTATTCTCCCCACGCTTCGTCTTTTTCATAGGCAAAGGACTGAAAAAGAAGCAGCCCGCCAAAGGAGCCAAAAAGAAGCAGAAAGCTTCCCAGATAAGCCAGAACCGTATAAAACAGCTCCCTGGATCTTTTCCAGTTCAGCCTGAAAAGGGTATAGACGCCAAGGCTGCTCATCATGGCGGCGCACATCAGAAATTCCTTATACCGGTACATGCCTCCCACAAGAGCCAGAAGAAGCCCGCAGGATACGCAAAGCCAGTTTTTCTTTTTCTGTTCCAGCCCATGGAACATCAGAAAAATGCCGGCGCAGGAAGCGATTCCGGACGTCTTGGAAAACTGCAGGATTATGTAGCCCTCATAGCCGAAATAAAAAAACAGGACGCCAAAGGAAGCCGCCGCCATGGCAGGCTTCATCCGGTTCATCAGAACGTAAAAAACTGCAGTAAAGGAGCAAAAAAGAACCGCGTACTGCAGCGCCGTATACCACTGAATTCCGGGAAAAAGCCCGGAAAGAAGCTTCATCGCCTGTCCCAAAAAAAGATGGAGAAATACTCCGTGGGCATCGTAAACTCCCTTGGCTCCCCCGGTCAGCTCATAGATGGTGGAATCGTCGTTCATTTCAAAACAGGGCTTCAGAATCAGTACCAGGAACAGAAGTCCCAGAAGATTCACCGCTGCCGAAAACCACAGTTTCTTTGTTTTCATACTCACCTTTCCTCTCTTACGCTTTACATGATAATAAATTGGAGAGACAGCTACTGCCTCTCCAAAAAGCGTTTCCGTATATAAAGGTTTGCCTCTTTTTCTTCTCTGTCCTCCAGAGGAGACAGTTCCGCCTGTCCGTACTTTCTCATCAGGGCGTTTTTCAGAAGATAATCGCACAGGTGAGGGTTTTTGGGAAGAAGAGGGCCATGGAGATACGTTCCCACAATATTCCGATAGAGAATCCCCTCTTTTTTGTCCTTTCCATTGTTTCCGCAGCCAAAAAGAACCTTTCCCAGAGGCTTCAAATCTCCCGTGTACGTCCTGCCCCCGTGGTTTTCAAAGCCCACGAAAGGCATCTCAAAGTCTTCGTTCTCGATGATGATGTTGGAGATCAGCCTGGGACTGCCCTGCTCCGTATACAGATCCGCCAGGGAAAGGCCTTCGATCCTCCCCTGATCCGTATCGTAGTAATGGCCGAGGAGCTGATACCCGCCGCAGACCGCCAGGACTACGCCCATATCTTCCACGTAAGCTTTAAAATCCTCCCGGATGGTTTTCAGCTTCTCGCAGACGATCGCCTGCTCCCGGTCGGAGCCTCCGCCCAGAAGGATGATATCCAGACCGGAAAAATCAATGGGATCCTCCAGCTGGTATTCCGTCACACTGGCTTCAATCCCTCTCCACTGACAACGCTTTACCATACACTGGATGTTTCCCCTGTCTCCGTACAGATTCAGAAGATCCGGATACAGATGGCCGATTCTTATTTCCATACCTTGCAACCTCATTTCCAGTTCTTTATCTTTCCTGCATTCCAGCCAGAATATTCCTGGTGGAATAAAGGGCCGTATAGTTTACCAGCACATAAAGATTTCCGCATCCATGCTGAATCCGGTCTTTGATGGCTTTTTCCACATCCTCCACCAGGGTGGAGGGGATATCTACATACTTCATCCTAAGCCGCATATCCTGACAGCGGATTCCGCTTACCGTCACGGATTTTACCGAAGGATCCAGAAAGCGTTCAAAATCTACGTCCCAGAGCCAGGAAATATCCGTTCCGTCCTGGGCGTTGTCGTTGATGACAATAATCAGGTCCTTTTCGGAAGGATCCTCCATGACAGCGGAGATGTTCTGATTGAAGCCCGCCGGATTTTTGGCAAGATTCAAAATGATCTTTGTTCCGTCAATGGAGAATTGCTCCATCCTGCCGTTCTGAGGATTAAAGCTTTCCAGAACCTGAGAAAACCGGGAAAGGGCAAATCCCGCTTCCCTGGCTCCCGCGTAAGCCGCGAGGATGTTGTAAATATTATAGAACCCTCGGTAATCCGCATGGAAGCTTCGTCCCTCTACCTCAAAAGAAAGGCCGTGCTCCATGGAAATATTTTTTGCGTCGTACTCAATGGGAGGCCGCTCAAATCCGCAGGAAGGACACCGGTACCTTCCCAGCTGGCTGTAATGATAAAATTCATACTCCAGCTTGGCTCCGCATTTTTTACAGAATCTGCCTTCCCGGATTTCTCTGGAATCCTGGTCGTGAAATACCTGTTCCGTAATCCCGTAGGTCACAAAGTCGTTTTTGCTCTCCATCGCCAGATAGGCGGAAAGAGCGTCGTCTCCGTTCAGGATCAGTTTCATTTCCGGAGCCATAGCCATCGCCTGGGAGAGAATCTTCATGGTTAAGTCAATCTCCCCGTACCGGTCCAGCTGATCCCGGAACAGATTCGTAAGAATCATATAATCCGGTTTAAAATGAGGAAAAATACGCAGCGTGGAGGCCTCGTCAATCTCAATGCAGGCATAATCCGCATCCAGCCTGCCGCTGATTCCCGCGGAGAGGACAAAGGCCGCCGCCACACCGGATAGCATATTGGAGCCGGTATGGTTGCAGATCACCTTTTTTCCCTCAGATTCCACTGCGGAACAGAGGAGATTATTCGTTGTTGTCTTTCCGTTTGTACCGCAGACGACAAAAATCTTTTCCCGCACCTGGGAAGACAGATCCCGGAGAATTCCGGGATCTATCTTCAAAGCGATCTTTCCGGCCAGAGTCACTCCCTGGCGTCCTGACAGCCTGCAGGCGGCGCTGATGATTTTTGCCGTCCATACGGCCATCAGCCTTCGTACCTTCATACTCGTTTATTCTTCCTTTTTCAGCTCATCTTCCAGTGTCTTCAGCGTATCTTCTTCCGTCTTTTTCTCAGAATCCCGGACCTTGGCAATGCTGGCCACCCGGCTGTCTCCTTCGGAACCGATGTTCATCAACTTCACGCCGCTGGTCACCCTGCCCTGAATGGAAATTTCTTCACAGGGCATCTGAATGATGATTCCTTCTGTGCTGATCATCATAATCTCATTTTCTTTGTTAACCGCCTTGACGCCAACGACGTTTCCGGTCTTCTCCATGATCTTGTAGCATTTGACGCCCTTGCCGCCCCGGCCCTGGGGAGAAAATTCACTGACCGCGGTCATTTTTCCCATGCCGTTTTCCGATACAATCAGGAGATACTCTCCCTGGGAATCCAGCTGCATGCCCACAACCTCGTCTCCCGGAGAAAGGTTCATCCCGATCACGCCCATGGAAACACGGCCGGTACTTCTGACATCCGTTTCCCGGAACCGGATACACTGACCGTATCTGGTAACCAGAAGGATGTCTTTCTTATTATTTGTAAATTTGACTTCGATTAATTCATCCCCGTCCCGGAGACTGATGGCAGCCAGTCCAGTTTTTCTCACATTGGCGTATTCGGAAATCGGCGTTTTCTTCACAATTCCGTTCTTCGTCGCCATAAAGAGATAACGGCCTTCCTTGTATTCCCGGATGGGAATTACCGCCGTAATCTTTTCGTCAGGGAGAAGCTGCAGAAGATTGATGATCGCCATTCCTCTGGCCGTTCTTCCGGCTTCCGGAATCTCATAAGCCTTCAGCCGGTAAACCTTTCCCTTGTTGGTAAAGAACATCAGGTAATGATGGGTGGAAGTCATCAAAAGATCTTCTATGTAATCTTCCGCCAGGGTCTGCATTCCTTTGATGCCTTTCCTCCCCTTCCCTGACTCTTAAAGTTGTCGGTGGTCATACGCTTGATATAGCCAAGCTTTGTCATGGCGATGACAACGTTCTCATCGGGGATCAGATCCTCCATGGAGAATTCGGAAGCATCGAATCCAATGCAGGTTCTTCTCTCATCTCCATATTTTTCGCTGATTACCAGAATCTCTTTTCTGATTACGCCAAGGAGCAGCTTCTCGTCTCCCAGAATCGCTTTCAGCTCCTGAATCTTCTTCATCAGCTCCTGGTATTCCGCCTGAAGCTTTTCTCTCTCCAGTCCGGTCAGCGTGCGCAGTCTCATGTCCACAATCGCCTGAGCCTGGGCGTCGGTGAACTGGAAGCGCTCCATCAAAGCCGCTTTCGCCGCCGGCGTATTGGCGGATCCCCGGATGATGCGGATCACCTCGTCAATGTTGTCTAGGGCGATCAGCAGTCCTTCCAGAATATGAGCCCTCTCTTCTGCTTTGTTGAGGTCATATTTTGTTCTTCTGGTTACCACGTCCTCCTGATGCCTCAGATAGTAATGAAGCATCTGGGAGAGGTTCAGGATTTTCGGCTGATTTCCCACCAGCGCCAGCATAATCACCCCAAAGGTATCCTGCAGCTGCGTATGCTTAAAGAGCTGATTCAGCACCACATTGGCGTTGGCGTCCCGCCGCAGCTCTATGTTGATCCGCATTCCCTCCCGGCTGGACTCATCCGTGATGCCGGTAATTCCGTCAATTCTCTTATCCCGCACCAGCTCCGCCATTTTTTCAATCAGGCGGGCTTTGTTTACCATATAGGGAAGTTCCGTCACGATGATCCGGCTCTTTCCGTTGGGAAGGGATTCGATGTTCGTCACCGCCCGTACCCGAATCTTTCCTCTACCGGTCCGATAGGCGTCCTCGATTCCTCTGGTTCCTAAAATCTGGGCTCCTGTGGGGAAATCCGGCCCTTTTACAATATCCAGAAGCTCCTCTATGGTAGTTTCTCTGTCTTCTTCGATTTTATTATCAATGATCTTCACAACCGCGGAAATCACTTCCCTGAGATTGTGAGGAGGAATGTTGGTAGCCATTCCCACGGCGATTCCGGTGGTTCCGTTTACCAGAAGATTTGGAAATCTGGAGGGAAGAACGGAAGGCTCCTTCTCCGTCTCGTCAAAGTTTGGGACGAAATCTACCGTATCTTTGTTGATGTCCGCCAGCATCTCCATGGAGATTTTGCTGAGCCTTGCCTCTGTATAACGCATTGCCGCCGCGCCGTCTCCGTCCACGGAACCGAAGTTTCCGTGTCCGTCCACCAGGGTATAGCGCATGGACCAGTCCTGCGCCATATTTACCAGCGCGCCGTAAATGGAGCTATCTCCGTGGGGATGATATTTACCCATGGTATCTCCCACAATACGGGCGCATTTGCGGTGAGGTTTGTCAGGACCGTTGTTCAGTTCAATCATGGAATAAAGAACCCTTCTCTGCACCGGCTTCAGTCCGTCCCGGACGTCCGGAAGGGCGCGGGCCGCGATAACGCTCATCGCGTATTCGATATAGGATTCCTCCATTGTTTCCTTCAGATCCACTTCCCGGACCTGATCAAAAATATTGTCTTCCAATGAATTTTCCTCCTGTCTCTTAGATATCCAGGTTCTTTACTTTCTTCGCGTTTTCTTCAATAAATTCCCTTCTCGGCTCTACCTGGTCTCCCATAAGAGTCGTAAAGGTAAGATCGATCTCCGAGGACTGGGCCTCGTCCATGGTTACCTTCTTGAGAATTCTCCGTTCCGGATCCATGGTGGTCTCCCAGAGCTGTTCCGCATCCATCTCTCCCAGACCTTTATAACGCTGAATCTTATTGTTCTGGTCTCTTCCTACTTCCTCCAGAATTCTGGCCAGCTGTTCGTCGCTGTAGGCGTACCACACTTTTTTGTTCTTCTCCAGCTTATAGAGGGGAGGCTGGGCCAGGTATACGTATCCCTGCTTGATCAGCTCCGGCATAAACCGGTACAGGAAAGTAAGAAGAAGGGTTGCGATATGAGCTCCGTCCACATCCGCATCCGTCATAATAATGATCTTGTGATACCTGAGCTTGGATATATCAAAATCCTCATGGATCCCGGTTCCGAAAGCGGTTATCATGGCTTTGATCTCCGCGTTCCCGTAGATCTTATCCAGCCTAGCTTTCTCTACGTTGAGAATCTTTCCTCTCAGAGGAAGAATCGCCTGAGTTGCCCGGCTTCTGGCGGATTTCGCGGAACCTCCCGCGGAATCTCCCTCCACGATATAGATCTCGCATTTGGACGGATCCTTATCCGAACAGTCCGCCAGCTTTCCGGGAAGGGAAAATCCGTCCAGAGCCGATTTTCTTCTCGTCAGATCCCTGGCCTTTCTGGCCGCTTCCCTGGCTCTCTGAGACAGAATGGATTTGTCCACGATGATCTTCGCCACCTGAGGATGCTGTTCCAGATAGACCGTAAGCTGTTCGGAAACCACGCTCTCTACCGCTCCTCTGGCTTCGCTGTTTCCAAGCTTCTGTTTCGTCTGACCCTCAAACTGCGGCTCTTCAATCTTCACGCTGATGATCGCGGTCAGGCCCTCCCGGATATCGTCTCCCATGAGGTTCTGGTCCGAATCCTTGATCAGCTTGTTGCTTCTGGCGTAATCGTTGAAGGTTTTGGTGAGGGCGTTCTTAAATCCGGTAAGATGGGTTCCTCCTTCCGGAGTCGTAATATTATTGACAAAGCTGTAGCTGCCCTCCGTATAGGAATCGTTGTGCTGCATGGCTACTTCCACATAGATGCCGTCCCGGACGCCTTCGCAGTAAATCACGTCCGGATAGAGAGGCGTCTTTCCCCGGTTCAGGTAGGTGACAAATTCCCGGATGCCTCCTTCATAGTGGAAAATCTTCTGGATCTCCTCTTCTTCCCGCTTATCCGTAAGAATGATCCGTACATTCTTCGTCAGAAAAGCCAGCTCTCTCAACCGCTGCTTGAGAATATTGAAATCAAAGACCGTCTCCTCAAAAATCTCCTTATCCGGCAGGAAGGTCACCTCCGTGCCGGTCTTTTCAATGGGACAGTCCCCGATCACCTCCAGCGGATACATGGTCTTGCCCCGCTCATAGCGCTGCCGGTAGATCTTTCTCTCATGGTAAATGGTCACTTCCAGCCATTCAGAAAGGGCGTTTACCACGGAGGCTCCCACTCCGTGAAGTCCTCCGGACACCTTATATCCCCCGCCGCCGAACTTTCCTCCCGCATGGAGCACCGTAAAGACGACCTCCACAGCGGGAAGCCCCGCCTTGGTGTTGATTCCCACCGGGATTCCTCTTCCGTCGTCCGTAACGGTAATGGAGTTGTCCTCATTGATATCTACTGTAATTTCATGGCAGAACCCGGCCAAAGCCTCATCGATGGAATTGTCTACGATTTCGTAGACAAGGTGATGAAGTCCTCTGGCTGAAGTGCTGCCGATATACATACCGGGTCTTTTTCTTACTGCCTCAAGACCTTCCAGTATCTGAATTTGATCTGCACCGTATTCTGCGCTCATGAAAAACCTCCTGTCACTGCTGGTAAACTGCCCCTTCTATGACCTGGAACAATTTATCTATTTTAAAGTTATAATCTACAAAATTGCCGATTCCCGTACAGGTGATCAGCGTCTGGATATCATGGATATTTTCCAGAAGATACCGCTGTCTTCCCCGGTCCAGCTCTGAGAGAACATCGTCCAGAAGAAGTACCGGCGTATCCTTCACCCGCCGCTTTACGATTTCGATTTCCGCAAGCTTCAGGGCCAGGGCCGCCGTCCGCTGCTGTCCCTGGGAACCGAATTTCCGGATATCCACATCCTTTACCGAAAATCCCAGGTCGTCCCTGTGAGGTCCTTCGTTGGTCATTCTGGTTTTGATATCCTTTTCCCTGTTTTTCTTTAATTTTTCTCTGAATTCCTCTTTGGTACAGTCTTTCTCATACGTAAGGGACAGAGATTCTTTTCCTCCGGAAAGATTGAAATGAATCTTTTCCACAATCTCCCGGATTTCCCTGGAAAACGCTTCCCTCAGATCAATGAGAACCGATCCGTACCGGATCATCTGCTCGTCCAGCACCTCCAGCATATCCCTGGATTCCGGATAGAAAGCAAGATCCTTCAGAAGCTTATTTCTCTGCGCCAGTATTTTATTATAATTTCCCAGATGATAGAGATAAACCTTGTCCAGCTGGCACAGCTCCATATCCAGAAATCTTCTTCGCTCGGAAGGGCCGTTTTTGATGAGATTCAGATCCTCCGGGGAGAAAAAAACAAAATGTCCCAGGCCGATCAGTTCGCCGGCCCGTTTTACAGGAACTCCGTTAATGGCGATTCCCTTTGTCCTGTTTTTCTTTAAATGCATGTCAATCCGGTAAGGAATTTCTCTCTTAACGATCTTCATACAGATATGGGCTTCCTCTTCCCCGAAGCGGATCATCTCTTTGTCCTTGCTTCCTTTGTGGGAACGGGTGGTGCCGCATACGTACACAGCTTCCAGAATATTGGTTTTTCCCTGGGCGTTATCCCCGTAAAAAAGATTCGTCCCCTTATCCAGCGAAAGCTCCAGCTGATGATAATTCCTGAAATGATTTAATTTAACCGATTCAATAATCATGTTGCTGCTTTGCTTTTACCTAACAATTTTCACAACGGACCCTTCCAAAGAAACCACGTCCCCCTCATGCAGCTTCTTTCCCCGCTGATACTCTGTCTCGCCGTTGACGGATACCTTTCCGTCCTGTATCAGAAACTTGGCGTCCGCGCCTGTATCCGCCAGGCCGGCCGCTTTCAGCGCCTGGCCCAGCTTAATAAATTCATCTTTCAGCTTTACTTCATAAACAGCCATTTTTTTCAAGCTCTCTTTCTCTTAATCCACAAAATTAACGGGAAGAATCAGATAAATATAATTCTGTTCCTCATCCCGGATAAAACAGGGCGCTTTGGGATTCATAAAATAAATATCGATCTCTTCGTCGTCGATGACTCTGAGGGCGTCGATCATGAACTTGGGATTAAATCCGATCTTAATCTCCTTCCCCTCCAGATCCACATCCATCATCTCGTTCATGGATCCCAGGGAAGAAGCGATCTTGAGTTCCAGCACATTGTCCGCGATGGTAAGAATAATGGGTTTTTTATCTTCTTCCTTCACAAAAAGAGTCGCCCGGTCAATACAATCCATCAGCTCTTTTTTGTTGACGGTGATCTTCGTTTCATAATCATTGGAAAGCATCTGGCTTACTTTAAAATAATTCCCCTCAATCAACCTGGATACCACTACCGTTCGGTCAAATTCAAAGAGAATGTGATTGTCCGTAAAATAAATCTCCACCATATCCTCCGTTCCCCCGGAAAGGATCTTGGAGATCTCGTTCAGGGTTTTTCCCGGAACGATGGCCTTTCTCTGTCCGTAACTCTTCTTCAGTTGAATCTTGCGGATGGAAATCCTATGTCCGTCCAGAGAGATCACCTTGAGCGTATCTTCGTTAATTTCAAAAAGCTCTCCGCCCATCATTTTGTTGCTGTCGTTGGGCGCGATGGAAAAGATCGTCTGACGGATCAGTTCCTTGAGCGTGAACTGTGAAATGCTGATCCCGTAATCATGCTCCACAAAAGGAAGGCAGGAGAAATCCTCCGCGTCTCTTCCCATAATGTTGAACTTCGCTTTCTCGCAGACAATCAGAGTCTGATTCTGGCTGTCGGAAGAAATGGTGACGTCGCTTTCCGGAAGCTTCCGGATGATCTCAGAAAAAAGTCTTGCTTCCAGGGCGACGACTCCTTTTTCATGGATGTATCCGTCCACGATGGTTTCGATTCCCAGTTCCATATCGTTGGCGGTAAACGTAATCTCTTTGGAAGAGGCGTCTATCAGAATACATTCCAGAATGGGCATGGTAGTTTTGGAGGCTACCGCCTTCATAACCGTCATGACTCCTTTCTGGAGATCGGATTTTTTACAGGTGATTTTCATAGCAGGTACTCCCTTCTGAATCTGTCGTTGATTGCGCTATCTATTTATAAATGAAAATCCGCAGTCGTATTCTTATAGGCTGTGGATTTGTGAATAAGTCCTGAAATTCTGGTAAAATCAAGGTAAACGGACTTGAAAAACTATGTGAAGAATCGTCCCGCAGGGATTGGATAACCGGAGGTTTATTCACAGGAACATAAATTTCCGGAAAAAATGATCCGGAAAGAAAAAAAGAATCCAAATTTGTCCACAGGATTTTAACAGGATATTCCTCTGCTTGTCCTGTGGATAAGTGGATAATTTTGTGGATAACTATCTTTTTCCACTTATCCACAGGAATAGATTCCTTTATGAGGGACTCAGTTTTTTCTTGAGAACCTCGATGGTCTCTCTTACGGCGTCGGATTTTTTGATCTCGGAAGCGATCTTTCTGGAGCCGTGGAGAACCGTGGAATGATCGCGGTTTCCCATCTCCGCGCCGATGCGCTTGAGCCCGGCGTCTGTCAGATTGCTGCACAGATACATGGCGATCTGTCTGGGATAGACGATCTCGCTGTTTCTTTTATTGCTCCTGATATCTTCCGCGGTGAGATGAAAATGTTCCGCCACGACTTCAATAATCACAGAAGGCGTCAGTTCTCTTTGTTCATCCGGAGAAACGATATCCTTCAGCGCTTCTTCCGCCAGCTTAACGGTGATTTCCCGGTTTTCCAGGTTGCTCAAAGCCACCAGCTTGTTGAGGGCTCCTTCCAGTTCCCGGATGTTGGACTTTATGTTCATGGCGATGTATTCGATGATTTCATTGTCAATGTGGTAGCCGTCGGTCTCTTCTTTTTTGTGAAGAATGGCCATCCTGGTCTCAAAATCCGGCGCCGAGATGTCCGCGATCAGTCCCCACTCAAACCGGGAACGAAGCCTAGCTTCCAGCGTTTCGATATCCTTGGGAGGCTTATCGGAGGATATGATAATCTGCTTCTTGTTCTCATAGAGATCGTTGAAGGTATGGAAAAACTCCTCCTGGGTAGACTCTTTTCCTATGATGAACTGGATATCGTCAATGAGCAGCACGTCCACGCTCCGGTATTTTTCCCGAAATTTGGACATGGCGGTATTGTTTCCATTCCGGATGGAATCAATCAGTTCATTGGTGAACGCTTCGCTTGTAACGTAGAGAACTTTTTTCTCCGGGTTCTGCTCCAGAACAAAGTGGGCGATGGAATGCATCAGGTGCGTCTTTCCAAGACCCGCGCCTCCGTGGATAAACAGAGGATTGTACATTTTTCCGGGAGACTCGGCTACGGCCAGAGCGGCCGCATGGGCAAACTTGTTGTTGTTTCCCACGACAAAGGTATCGAACGTATACTTTGGATTGAGGTTTGCTTTCGCCGCGTTGGCTTCGTTTTCCGCATTGTGGAAGGAAGAAAACATTTTTTTTGTCTCCGCCTTCTGAGCCTGTTCCGGAAGGATGAATTCGATTTCGTATTCCTTTCCGGTGAATTCGGCGATGGCGACCTTGATGGGAAACATATATTTTTTTGTAATATAGTCAATCCCCATCTGTTCCGAGGGGACCAGAATTGTCACGGTATGGTCGGAAACGCTGTGCAGTTCCAGCGGCTTCAGCCATGTTTTAAATGAAATATCGGAAAGCTCGTGTTCTACCTTCACGATATAGAGGATTTCTTCCCATTTTTCTTTCAGTAGCTCAAGATCCATAGTATAATCTCCAAAAAACCATTTTTTCCTATACTAATATTAAACCAAAAAAGGGGATTTATCAATGGAAACTTTTTATCCACAGAATATCAACAATTTGTGGATAATAAATACGGGGTTTTCGCGGTTTTTCAAGAAATTCTCTTGACTTGGAAAGGCAATATGAATATAATTGTAATGATGTTTTCACGAAAATATAGATAACCAGGAAAATAATGCCAATCAGGATAGAATTTGGCTTGAAGAAGGAGGTGCCAGATTATGAAAATGACATTTCAGCCAAAAAAGAGATCAAGAGCTAAGGTTCATGGATTCAGAGCAAGAATGAGCACAGCAGGCGGAAGAAAAGTCTTAGCTGCAAGAAGAGCAAAAGGAAGAAAAGTATTGTCAGCATAGGCCGCAGCAATGTGGCCTTTTTGTTACGTTTCATAAGGAATTAAGAATGATATTTTCAGAATCGTTAAAGAAATACGGTGATTTTAAAAGTGTCTATGAGAGTGGAAAATCATTTGCCAATCGATTTCTGGTTATGTATGTTTTGAAAAAGGACGCGGGAAAAAACCGTATCGGTATTTCCGTAAGTAAGAAAGTGGGAAATAGTGTAGTCAGACACAGGATTACGAGATTGGTTCGTGAAAGTTACAGATTAAATGAAACCTTATTTGAAACCGGCCTTGATCTTGTCGTAGTGGCAAGGCCAGCCGCAAAAGGAAAGACTTATTTTGAGATTGAAAGCGCGCTGCTTCATCTCGGAAGGATTCACAGGATTCTAAAAGATCAAAATGAAAAGACTGCTCATTTATCTGATTAAACTGTATCAGAAATATTTATCGCCTATGAAAAGAACGAAATGTCCCTATATCCCCACGTGTTCTCAGTACGGGCTGGAAGCAATACAGAAATACGGGGCTTTAAAGGGCGGTATATTGGCATTTTGGAGAATTTTAAGGTGCAATCCTTTTTCAAAAGGAGGATATGATCCGGTTCCATGAGGAGGAATAGTAGAGAATGTTATTAACAAAGAGTACGACGTTTATCATTGGTCCTGTCGCCAATATACTGGGATATATTATGAACGCCATTTTCTGGCTGCAGTCGCAGATCGGGATTGAAAACATCGGTTTGTGTATTATTCTTTTCACAATCGTTGTTTACCTTCTTCTGACTCCCCTGACGATTCAGCAGCAGAAGTTTTCCAGATTGTCCAGCAAGATGAATCCGGAACTTCAGGAAATTCAGAAAAAATACAAAGGTAAAAACCAGGATCAGCAGGCGATGATGGCCATGAATGAAGAGACCAAGGCCGTCTATGCAAAATATGGGGTGCATCCCATGGGAAGCTGCCTTCAGCTTCTGATTCAGATGCCGATTCTGTTCGCCCTGTACCGGGTAATCTGGAATATACCTGCTTACGTATCCAGCGTAAGAGACGCTTTTATGCCTCTGGCGGAAGCTTTGATGGAACAGTCCGGCGCTCAGTCCTTTCTGGAAGAGATGGCAAAGAGCGTAAATGTTTCCTTTGGCGAGATGACGAACCTTACCGTCATCGACGTCCTGTACAAGCTGGCGCCCTCAAACTGGGCGACGCTTGCGGAAGAATTTCCGGATATCTCTTCCCTGATTCAGTCTACGCAGACGAAGGTGGACGAGATGAATTATTTCCTGGGACTGAACATTGCGGACGCTCCCTTTACCATTATTACCACCGCCTTTGCGTCGGGAGCTATTTTAGTAGGAATAGGAGCTCTTCTGGTTCCGCTTCTTTCCGCTCTGACCCAGTACCTGAACTCAAGGCTTCTCTCCATGCAGAATCCGAATACAACGTCAAGCAATCAGAACGACACCATGGCGAGCACGATGAAAACCATGAACACGGTTATGCCGATCATGTCCGCGGTCTTCTGTTTTACGCTTCCCGTAGGTATGGGTATCTACTGGATCGCCGGCGCCGTTGTGCGGTGCGTTCAGCAGATTATCATCAACAAAAGCATCGACAAGATTGATGTGGAAGAGATTGTAAAGAAAAACCTGGAAAAGGAAAACAAAAAGAGAGCGAAGCAGGGACTTCCTCCCCAGAAAATAACAAACACAGCGAGAATCAATACCAGAAACATCGAGGCGCCTCAGAGCAAGCCCCAGATTTCTGAGGAAGAGAGAAAAAAGAAAATTGAGATGTCCACCGAATATTATAAGAATAATACTACGGCAAAGCCTGGAAGTCTCGCTGCCAAAGCACAGATGGTAAAACAGTACAATGAGAAACATGCGAAGAAGTAGCAAGGGGGTTTAAGAGTATGGATTCTATTCGTGTAACGGCAAAAACAGTAGAAGACGCGATTACGGAAGCGTCGATTCAGCTGGGGACTAACATTGACAACATCGAATACACAGTGATTGAAAAGGGATCCAGCGGATTTTTCGGAATTGGGGCGAAAAAAGCTGTCATCGAGGCGAAAAAGAAATTCACGGATGAAGATCTGATGAAGGAAGTCTTCGGAACAGAGGAGAAAGCGAAAAAAGAGCCGAAAAAAGAAGGAAAAAAAGAAGTTAAAAAAGAACCGAAAAAAGAGCCTAAGAAAGAACCGAAAAAAGAGGTTAAAAAAGAAGTTAAAAAAGAAGAACCCAAAAAAGAAGAGCCCAGGAAAGAAGTGAAAAAGGAACGGCCGGAGAAGGAGCCTGAGAAGAAAGCTGAGAAAACGGCGGAGAAAGAGACTCAGGCGGAAGAAGCCGCTCCCAAGGCGCCCAGAATGCCCGCGGATCCGGCTGAGGTGAAGAGAAGAGCCGAGGTATTCTTAAAGGACGTAATGAACGCTATGGGAGCTAAGGTAGAAGTAAAGACCGAGTTTGCCGAGGACGTCCTTTCCGTGGAACTCTGCGGCGACGATATGGGAATCCTCATCGGAAAGAGGGGACAGACCCTGGATTCTCTTCAGTATCTTACCAGCCTGGTGGTAAACAAAGGAAAGGCCGCGTATGTCAGAGTTAAGCTGGATACGGAAGATTACCGGAACAGAAGAAAAGCGACTCTGGAAAATCTGGCTCGGAACATTGCCTTTAAGGTAAAGAAGACGAGAAGACCGGTCTTCCTTGAGCCTATGAATCCTTATGAGAGAAGGATTATCCATTCCGCTCTTCAGAGCGATCCCTATGTGACGACTCACAGCGAGGGAGAAGAGCCTTACCGCAGGGTAGTGGTGACATTAAAAAAGAAATCGTAACGCATGGGGATGCTGCGCAGAGAACGCTGTGCGGCATCCCTATAAAATTATCAGGAGGAAAAAAGTATGGAACACGATACCATCGCCGCTATTTCCACAGGGATGACTCCCTCCGGAATCGGAATTGTACGCGTCAGCGGACCAAAAGCCATAGAAGCGGCAGATCGGATCTACCGGCCTAAGGACAAGAAGAAAAAGCTGGCGGATCAGCCGTCCCATACCGTTCACTACGGATACATTGAAGAAAAGGGAGAAATTCTGGACGAAGTCCTGATTACGCTGTTTCGGGCTCCCAGAAGCTTTACAGCGGAGGATACGGTTGAGATCAACTGTCACGGCGGCGTTTACGCGCTGAAAAGAGTGCTGGAGGCTGTCCTGGACCAGGGTGTACGGCCGGCGGATCCGGGTGAATTTACAAAAAGGGCGTTTTTAAACGGAAGGATCGATTTGTCCAGGGCGGAAGCGGTGATGGATGTGATTCAGTCTCAGAATGAATACGCCCTGAAAAGTTCCGTCGGGCAGCTGCGGGGTTCCGTTTACAAAAAAATAGAAGCGCTCAGGAAAAAAATCGTTTTCCAGATCGCGAAAATCGAGGCTTCCCTGGACGATCCGGAACATCTCGGACTGGAGGGATACGGATCCGTCCTTCTTCCGGTGGTAAAAGAGATAAAAGAAGAAATCGGCAGGCTGATTCATTCTTCTGAGGACGGAAGAATTTTCAAAGAAGGAATCCGGACGGTAATCCTGGGTAAGCCAAACGTGGGGAAATCTTCTCTGTTAAACCTTCTGGCAGGAGAAGAGAGGGCGATTGTAACGGAAATTGCAGGCACCACCAGGGACGTTCTGGAGGAGACCGTGAGTCTTGGCGGCATCACGCTGCAGGTTCTGGATACCGCGGGAATCCGGGATACTGCGGATAAAATAGAGAAAATCGGCGTAGAACGGGCAAAAGAAAAGGCAAGAGACGCGGATCTGATTCTTTACGTAGTAGATGGAACCCTTCCCTTCAGCCGGGAAGACCGTGAGATTTTGGAAAGCCTGCAGGAGAAAAGAATCATTCTCCTTCTGAATAAATCGGATCTGGAGCAGAAAGTAGGAGAAGAAGCGTTAAAAGAAATCACCCATGGGAAGTATCCGGTTTTTTCCGTATCGGCGAAGGAGAATACGGGAATGGATCTTCTGGAAGAAGAGATCAAACATCTCTTCTTCCAGGGAGAACTGACCTTTAACAATCAGGTTTACATTACCAATGCCAGACAAAAAAGGCTTCTTGGAGAGGCGGCAGAGAGTTTGGACAAGGTTATGGAGAGCATTGAGATGGACATGCCGGAAGACTTTTATTCCATTGATCTTACCGGCGCTTATGAATCGCTGGGAAAGATCATCGGAGAGGCTTCCGGGGAAGACGTGATAAATGAAATTTTCGGCAGCTTTTGTATGGGAAAATAAAAAGCGGAGGAGCGGATTCTATGAGTAAAGTAGAAGAGTGGATCGACGCGGCAGTGATCGGCGCAGGCCATGCGGGATGCGAGGCGGCTCTCGCCTGCGCCAGACTGGGAATGAATACCGTTCTCTTTACAGTCAGTGTGGACAGCATCGCCCTGATGCCCTGTAATCCCAATATCGGAGGAAGTTCCAAAGGACATCTGGTTCGGGAAGTGGACGCTCTGGGAGGAGAGATGGGGAAAGTCATTGACAGGACTTTCATTCAGTCTAAAATGCTGAATCAGTCCAAGGGACCGGCGGTACATTCTCTGCGGGCCCAGGCGGACAAGGCGGAGTATTCCAGAGCCATGCGCCAGGTGCTGGAGTCGGAGAAAAATCTTCATATCCGGCAGATGGAAGTGACGGAGCTTTTGACAGAAGAAGGAAGGATCACCGGAGTAAAGACGTATTCCGGAGCCGTCTATCACTGTAAGGCCTGTATTCTCTGTACCGGCACGTATCTGAAGGCAAGATGCATCTATGGAGAGGTAAGCTCCGACACAGGCCCCAACGGCCTTCAGGCGGCGAATTACCTGACGGATTCCCTGAAAAGCCTGGGAATCCGCATGTACCGTTTTAAGACGGGAACGCCGGCCAGGATAGACCGGAAATCCATTGACTTTTCCAAGATGGAGGAGCAGAAAGGAGACGAACGGGTCGTTCCGTTTTCTTTCACTACCGATCCGGAAAGCGTGCAGATTCCCCAGGTATCCTGCTGGCTGACCTACACCAACGAGGAAACTCACCGGATCATAAGGGATAACATTGACCGTTCTCCTTTGTATTCCGGGATGATTAAGGGAACCGGCCCCAGATACTGTCCTTCGATTGAGGATAAGGTAATGAAATTTGCCGATAAGAACCGCCATCAGGTTTTCCTTGAGCCGGAAGGGCTTTACACAAACGAAATGTATGTGGGCGGAATGTCCAGCTCCCTTCCGGAAGACGTTCAGATCGCCATGTATCGCACCGTTCCGGGACTGGAGCACGCCCAGATCGTAAGAAACGCCTACGCCATTGAATATGACTGTATCGACGCCAGACAGCTGTATCCTTCTCTGGAATTTAAAGAAATCCAGGGACTGTTCAGCGCCGGACAGTTCAACGGAAGCTCCGGATACGAGGAAGCCGCGGCCCAGGGATTGATCGCGGGCATTAACGCGGCCCGGAAAATTCAGGGAAAAGAACCCCTGATTCTGGACCGTTCCCAGGCCTATATCGGCGTGCTCATTGACGATCTGGTGACAAAAGAGAACCATGAGCCCTACAGAATGATGACTTCCCGCGCGGAATACCGCCTCCTTCTTCGTCAGGACAACGCGGATTTGAGATTAACGAAAATAGGATATGAGGTGGGCCTGATTTCCCAGGAAAGATATGAGAAGCTTCTGAAAAAGGAAGAGACGATACAAAGAGAAATCGAGAGGGCGGAGCATACGCATATCAGCGGGAAAAAAGAAGTCCAGGAATTTCTGGAGAAAAAGAACAGCACGCCCCTGAAGTCCGCGGTTACTCTGGCTGAATTGATTCGCCGTCCGGAGCTTTCCTATGAAGAAACCGCCCCCATCGATCCGCAGCGTCCGCAGATTTCCAGGGAAGAAGGGGAACAGGTAAACATCACCATCAAATATCAGGGTTATCTGGAAAGACAGAAGATCCAGGTAGAACAGTTCAAAAAAATAGAAAAGAAGAAAATACCGGAAAATTTTGATTATGACCAGGTTCCCAGCCTGAGAATCGAAGCCAGGCAGAAGCTGAAGGAATACCGGCCGCTTTCCCTTGGACAGGCATCCAGAATCGCAGGCGTTTCCCCGGCGGATATTTCCGTCCTCCTGGTTTTCCTGAAGTCGGCGGGAGCAAAGAACTGAGAAACAGGAGGAAACGTATGTATCAGACAGAACTATTAGAAAAAGGATGCGAAGCCTTCCATCTCTCCCTTTCTTCTCGTCAGATTGAGCAGTTTATGTGTTATTATGAGTTTCTGATCGAAAAGAATAAAGTTATGAACCTGACAGGAATCACCGAATTTAACGAGGTGATGCAGAAACATTTTATCGACAGTTTATCTCTCGTTAAAATTATGGATCTGCAGAAAACAGAGACGATGCTGGATCTGGGAACGGGAGCCGGATTTCCCGGAATTCCCTTAAAAATCGCATTTCCGCATCTGAAGATTACATTACTTGACTCATTGAAGAAAAGAATTCTCTTTTTAAATGAAGTTATAGAAAAACTGCAGTTATCCGGAATCGAGACGGTACACGGAAGAGCAGAAGACTTTGCCCACCGTACAGAGTACAGAGAACAATACGATTGCTGCGTATCCAGAGCTGTAGCGAATCTTTCTTCCCTCTGCGAATACTGCATTCCTTTTGTAAAAAAAGGCGGTTGTTTTGTTTCCTACAAAGCGTCAGATACGGAAGAAGAGATAGCAGCCGCAAAGAAAGCCTGTTTTTTGCTGGGTGGCAAAATTACAGAGAAAGAAACCTTTTTCCTGCCGGGTACCGATATGGGACGAACCCTGATCAAAGTGCAGAAAGTAAATACCACCCCAAAGCAGTATCCAAGAAAAGCAGGAATTCCTTCCAAAAATCCGCTTTAGAGAACAAAAGGGAAATGTTTCACGTGAAACATTTCCCTTTTTGAACAGACAGAAAGGATGGAAATAAAATCAAATAGCCAAAGAAAGTATTCTATGGTATAATTAGCGTAACGTGGCTATTAATAAATTTAGATTGAAAAGGAAAGGGATGCGATTGTTATGAAGGGTACAAAAAAAAGTCTGATTAAACTGGCTCTTTTCACAGCCGGTACCTTGCATATCATTAATAAAATCATTGATTCCAGCGCCATCAATAAGATGACCTTTAAAACAGGAGGAAAGATTTATCACTGGAAGCAGGGAGATATCTATTACAGAGTAAGCGGGGAAGGAGAACCCATTCTGTTGATCCATGATCTGGATCCGATCTCTTCCTCCTATGAGTGGACCAGAATAGAGAAAGCGCTGGCAAAGGATCATACGGTATATTGTCTGGATCTGCTGGGATGCGGCAAGTCGGATAAACCGCCGATTCTGTATACGAACTACATCTATGTTCAACTGGTCAATGATTTTATAAAAGAAGTGGTAGGAGAACCGGTAAAAGCAGTGACCAGCGGATTGTCCTGCTCCTTTGCTCTGATGGCGAATCACGCGAATCCGTCGCTGTTCTATGATTTGACGCTGATTTCTCCGGTTCCTACTGGAAAACTCAAAGTTTATCCGGATCAGAAAGCGAAAATCCTCCCCTGGTTTTTCCAGACTCCCATTATCGGGACTTTTGTTTACTATATGATTATGAGTAAGGTCAATATCGAATACCAGGTGACAGAAAAATTTTTCTATAATCCGTTTCACGTGAACGAAAGCATCGTAAAAGCTTTTTATGATGCTTCTCACGCTCAGAATGGAAAAGGAAAATACCTTTTTGCCAGTGTGGAGAGTAATTATCTCAATATCGACGTATCAAACGCAGTAAAAAATGCGGAAAACAAGATTCATCTTATTTTGGGTGAAAAAACGGAAAACTATGATGAAATTGTTCAAAGCTACAGGAAATTGAATCCTGATATAAGCGGTGAAATCATTCCGAATGCGAAGAAATTGCCGCAGCTGGAAACGCCGGAGGAAGTTCTTAGGGCATTGAAAGCAACTTTTTAAGAAAGGCTTCCCCGATTCAGAAAACTGAATCGGGGATTTTATCATATCAAAATACAGGAGAAAAACATGCTGAAAGAGTACATACAAAACCTTTTACTTGAAAACGAAGAAGAAATACAAAAGCTGAAAAACGAAATGGATGAGCTGATGGGAGATATCGAAGTTCAGCAGCAGCAAATGGTTCTTCTGGAAAATGCGGAAAATGCGGATACCAACATTTTTTCTCCCAGAAGTCATGGAGACGAAATCCATGAAAAGATGGTAAACGCCCAGATGAAGGTAAAAAAACTGAATCAGGAAACGGAACACGTACGAGAAATGATTGAGGCTTTGATGAAAAAGAAGTATGAGTATGAAAGCCTTATGAATGAGATCAAAGAAAGAGAAGAATATCCCCTGAACGAAGAAAAAACAGCGGAAGAAGTCCAGAATGCGCAGCCTGACACGGAAACTGAGACGCAGACGCAGGAATCCTTTCAGGAAATCCTTGGAAAACTGTATTCCAAGGCAGAAATCTGCCTTGCTTTTTTGAATGATAAAAATCGCTGCAAAGTGGAACTGAGAAGCATGAAGCAGATGATAAAAGAGTATTTAAATAAGTAAATTGTTTTGAAAAACGTGCAAAAAAATGTTTCACGTGAAACATTTTCTGTAGTAATTGAAGTGGAATGGTGTTATACTATATAGGAAAAAAGGATAACAAAACGTTCAAAAGAAGAGAAAAAGGGGAATGCTCAAATGGGGAGAACCATCGTAATAGCAAATCAAAAGGGAGGCGTAGGAAAAACTACGACTTCCATTAATCTGTCCGCATCTCTGGCTCAGCAAGGGAAAAAAGTTCTGGTGGTGGATATGGATCCGCAGGGAAATACCACCAGCGGACTGGGAGTTGAAAAGGATACCCTGGACAAAACTGTCTATCAGCTTTTGCTGGGTGAAATTCAAATAGAGGACTGTTTGATCCGTGAGAAGTTTGAAAATCTGTCCATTATTCCCTCAAATGTTAATCTGGCTGGAGCAGAGATTGAGCTGATTGATGTGGAAAACAAACAGTATCTGTTGAAAAACGCTCTGGATCAGATTCGGGAACAGTATGATTTTGTTATCATTGATTGTCCCCCTTCTTTGAATATGCTTACGATTAACGCGATGTGCGCCGGGAATACGGTGCTTGTTCCCATTCAGTGCGAATATTATGCTCTGGAGGGACTGACGCAGCTGATGCATACCATTGATCTGGTGAAGGATCGGCTGAATCCGGACCTGGAAATCGAAGGCGTGGTATTTACCATGTACGACGCAAGGACAAACCTTTCCCTTCAGGTAGTAGAAAATGTCAAAGCCAATCTGCATCAGAATATATACAAGAGTATTATACCCAGAAATGTAAGGCTTGCGGAGGCCCCCAGTTATGGAATGCCCATAACCATGTACGATCCAAAATCAACGGGCGCCGAGAGCTATAAGCTTCTTGCAGAGGAAGTAATACATAGAGGAGAAGAAGAATGGCAGTAAAGAAAACAGGCTTAGGAAAAGGATTGGATTCCCTGATTCCTCAGGGAGTCGCCAAAAAGGAAACGAAAAAAGAAGATCCCCCTGTTAAGACTGTGATCCAGAAGGAGGAGGTAACGCTCCGCCTGTCCGAGATAGAACCGAACCGCAGCCAGCCGAGAAAGAAGTTTGACGAGGATGCGTTGCTGGAACTTTCAGAATCTATTAAACAATTCGGACTTCTTCAGCCTCTGCTGGTGCAGAAAAAGGATAAGTATTATGAAATCATAGCCGGGGAAAGAAGATGGCGGGCCGCAAAGATGGCCGGGCTCAAGGAAGTTCCTGTGGTGATAAAGGATTTGTCAGATCAGGAAATCGTGGAGATCTCTTTGATTGAGAATATTCAGCGAGAAGACCTGAATCCCATCGAAGAGGCTCAGGCTTATAAGCGGCTTCTTACGGAATTTCACCTGAAACAGGACGAGCTGGCGGAGCGGGTCTCGAAAAGCAGGACGGCGGTTACGAATTCTGTCCGGTTGTTAAAACTGGACGAACGGGTACAGCAGATGGTGATCGACGATATGATCAGTACGGGACATGCCAGGTCCCTCCTGTCGGTGGAGGATAAAGAGCTCCAGTATCAGCTGGCGATGAAAATCTTTGACGAGAAGCTGAGCGTCAGAGAAGTAGAGAAGCTGATGAAGAGCCTGGATAAGAAGAAACCGGAGCCGAAAGAAGAGAAGAACGGTTTCGTCTATCACGATCTGGAAGAAAAGATGAAAGCGATTCTGGGGACGAAGGTTTCTATCCAGCACAAGGCGAATAACCAGGGGAAAATTGTGATTGACTATTATTCAAATGACGAGCTGGAACGGATATTGTATCTTTTTCAGTCTATGCGGCATGAATAAGGAGAAAAGGGGAGATAAGGGTTAAGATGAACAGCGGTATATTGAATTCACTTGGAATCGATCCGGGAATTTTAGTGATTGCCATGATGGGAATCATGATTTTTGTTCTTCTTTATATGGTTAGAGTTTCTATAAAACTTACCAGATTTTTAAAAAGGTATCGTATTTTTATGAAAGGGAAGGACGCGGTTTCTCTGGAAAAAGCATTCGCCCAGAAATTCCTGGAGGTGGATAAGCTGATCGAAATGAGCAAAATCCAGGGAAATGAAATCCGGAGAGTGAAAGAGATCCAGGGAAGAACGGCAAACAAGATCGGAATTGTAAAATACGACGCTTTTCCCGATGTGGGAGGCAGACTGAGCTTTGCCCTGGCAATGCTGGACGAGAGCGATTCCGGATTTGTATTAAACGCGATTCACGGAAGAGAAGGCTGTTATACGTACATTAAGGAGATCGTCAAAGGCGAATCCTATATTGTTCTGGGAAAAGAAGAAAAAGAAGCGCTTCGCCAGGCGGTGAACTATTTTAACGATATGAATTAAAATCAGGAAAGTCAGTTGGAGGTTACCATGTTAGACATTAAATTTGTAAGAGAAAACCCGGAGATTGTAAAACAGAACATCCGAAACAAATTTCAGGACAGCAAGCTGGAGCTGGTGGATCAGGTACTGGAGCTGGATAAGGAAAACCGCGCGATTAAGCAGGAAGTGGAGGCTTTGAGAGCCAGCAGAAATAAGATTTCCAAACAGATCGGCGCGCTTATGGCGCAGGGAAAGAAGGAAGAGGCGGAAGCCGCGAAGCAGGAAGTAAACGCCAATTCTAAAAGAATGACAGAGCTGGATGCCAGAGAAAAGGAAGTGGAAGAAAAGATCCGAGAAATCATGCTGGTGATTCCCAACATCATTGATCCTTCCGTTCCCATTGGAAAAGACGACAGCGAGAACGTGGAGGTGAAGAGGTACGGAGAGCCGGTGGTTCCGGATTTTGAGATTCCTTATCATACGGATATCATGGAAAGATTCAACGGCGTCGATATGGACGCTGCGGGACGGGTAGCCGGAAACGGATTCTATTATCTTATGGGAGACATCGCGAGACTTCACTCCGCAGTTCTTTCTTATGCCAGAGATTTTATGATCGGCAGAGGATTTACTTACTGCATTCCTCCCTATATGAGCCGCAGCACTGTGGTGACCGGCGTTATGAGCTTTGCTGAGATGGACGCCATGATGTATAAAATCGAGGGAGAGGATCTGTATCTGATCGGTACCAGCGAGCACTCCATGATCGGCAAATTTATCGATTCGATTCTTCCGGAGGAGAAGCTTCCCTATACGCTGACCAGCTATTCTCCCTGTTTCCGGAAGGAAAAAGGAGCTCATGGAATCGAGGAAAGAGGCGTATACCGAATCCATCAGTTTGAAAAACAGGAGATGATCGTAGTCTGCAAACCGGAGGAAAGCATGATGTGGTTCGACCGCCTGTGGCAGAATACGGTAGATTTCTTCCGCACGCTGGATATCCCGGTGAGAACGCTGGAGTGCTGTTCCGGAGATCTCGCGGACCTGAAGGTGAAATCTGTGGATGTGGAGGCATGGTCTCCCAGACAGAAGAAATACTTTGAAGTAGGAAGCTGCTCGAATTTAGGAGACGCCCAGGCCAGAAGATTAAAGATCAGAGTAAATGGGAAAAATGGAAAATATCTTGCTCATACGCTGAATAATACCGTGGTAGCGCCCCCCAGAATGCTGATTGCCTTCCTGGAGAACAATCTGAACCGGGATGGTTCCGTTCGGATTCCGGAGGCTTTAAGACCTTATATGGGCGGAATGGAGCTGATTCAGCCTAAGTAGGATGCAGAAAAAGACGAGGAGGACGATATGCATTCTTATCTGAGAGCGATCGGATTCAGTAATCTGAAGAAAGAGTCGGAAGTGGAAGAGCTTTTGCAGGAAGTTTATAAAGGGTTTGACGCAAAAGCTTTTTCCAGGGAAGAGAACGGCGTTTTTCTGGAGCTTTGGAAATCCACGGGTCCTGACATGGGCATCGTGCTCTGCGGAGACCTGGATGACCAGGGATTTCACAGACAGTATTATTTTCCTTATTTAAAGGGAAATACCGTCAGCACCTGGGAAGATCCCGTGATTGAAAAAAGAGCGGGAGGCGATTCTTACGCCGGCGTCTGTGACGATGGGAGAGTGGGAGTCTCTCTGATCTTTTATCTGCAGAACGCCGCGGAATACAGAAAAGAATTGTTTAAGAATCATCTTCAGGGAAGAATCGCGACTTCTTTTTCCGGCCTTTCTCTGGAAGGAATGATTCTGCTCCCGGTGCAGAAGGATCAGAAAAAAGAAGCTTCCAGAAAACAGACGGTGAAAAAGAGAAGCCAGCTGATGAACGCCGCGAAGAACGGGGATCAGGAGGCCATAGAAAGCCTGACCATAGAAGATATGGATCTTTATTCCATGGTGTCCCGGAGAATTTACAAGGAAGACGTATTTACAATTATCGATACGTTATTTATGCCCTACGGCATCGAATGCGACCAGTACCAGATCGTGGGAAACATTAATTCCTATACCAAGGCGACCAATTCCATGACAGGAGAAAAAGTATACCAGATGAATCTGGAATGCAACGATCTCACCTTTGATATCTGCATCAACGAAGCCGATCTTCTGGGAGAGCCGGAAGTCGGCAGAAGATTCAAAGGGAATATCTGGCTGCAGGGTAAAATAAACATAAATTAATCTTGAGTTTTTATCTTAGATATAGTATAATATTTAGGCGTCAAAAACGCCAGGAATATGGAATGTCGCTATAGCTCAGTTGGATAGAGCGACCGCCTCCTAAGAAAGGGGCTTGCCTGACGCCTTTGAACTATAGGAAAAAGAACTCGATAGTTCGAATCTGTCAAAGTAAGTGTTATATAGCTTGCCACCAAAGGCGAATGTATCGAGGAAAGTTGGATGGAGCAATTCATCCAGAAAGCATAAGTAATTGAATAACCGGTTACCGATCCGAAAGCTTGAAAAGTGGCAGAAAGCCCTATTTTAAGCCAAAAATCGGACATGTCTTCGTAGCTCAGCTGGATAGAGCACTCGCCTCCTAAGCGAGGGGTCAGAGGTTCAAATCCTCCCGGAGCCGCTAGACCAAGGCGGAAATGCAGTGGTTTTGATTGACTCACGTGCGTCCGCCCTTTATTAGCAGAAAGGCAAATATCTCATGATAATTGCCACCAATTGATGGCAGAAATCTTGTCAAATGCCACCAAATATATCGATATGCCACCAACGTTTTGAAAGGGTAATTGCCACCAAATGGGAAGAGCCTTGTGGAAAGTGATTATCAGGTCTGTCAATCAGGGTAAATATTAGCTTTTGTAGAAATAAAGAAAGAGAAAGCATAATTTCTGCCACCAGCTGTTAGCAGGAAACAATTTCATTTTGATGGCACTGCCACCACCAACGATCGACACGCTCGTTTGGTTCGAATCAATCTTTATCAAGAATGATTTGGACTGAACGGGCTTTTTTGTCGTTCGCAAAAGAAAGGAGTTACAGATGTCAGAAGGAAAAATGAACATTGGATCTACAGAGGGAGATCAGGTACTGGAACTGGATATCAATCGGCTAAGGGATTTCAAGAACCATCCATTTAAAGTAACTGCTGACATGAGCATGGTGGAATTGAAAGAAAGTATTGAGAGATATGGAATACTCAATCCTTTGATTGTAAGATCTGTTCCAGAAGGCTATTACGAAATTATCTCTGGTCACAGGAGAAAGTTTGCAGCAAAGCAGCTTGGATATACCAAGGTTCCGGTCATCATCAAAGTCATGAAAAATGATGAAGCTATTGTAGCCATGGTTGATTTGAATCTTCAAAGAGAATATATCAGCCCCAGTGAAAAGGCTCATGCTTATAAGATGAGATACGATGTGATGAAAAAGAAAGGAAATACCAATGTTCGTGGACGAGTCGTCCACAAAACAAAAAGAAAAAGAACTGTTGAAATACTGGCTGAGGAATTTGGAGAAAGCACAAAGCAGATACAAAGATATCTAAAACTTACGGAGCTTATTCCGGAATTGCTTACCAAGCTAGATGATGATCAATTATCAATTAGTGCTGCAGTTGAGATTGCCTTTCTAAAAGAAGAAGAACAGAAATGGTTT
>CALWMW010000167.1 GCA_944382085.1 uncultured Lachnospiraceae bacterium
TATGGAAGAGCTTGGACTGACGCCTGTTATGTGAAACGAATTCTATTCACCTGCTTCTTAATGTGTTGCGTGTACAAAAAAGGAAGGGAACCCTTTTCATCAGCCAAAAGTGGTCCCCTTCCTTTCCTATTTCCTTCTCCTTACGGCGTCATCTCTACCGAAAGCGTTCCGTCTTTTACTTCCATCCGGTCGATCCGGGCGCACCGGGTATCTTCCTCTTCGTCATACTCCTTGTAGTCCCGGCCATGGTACACGACGTAGCACTCTCCCTGGTCAAAGATCACGCTGTTGTGTCCTACTCCTTCCACAAAGCTGTTTTTGCACATAAGGGGCGCATACGTATCCGGATCCGGATACTTCTTCCACTCCAGAGTGCGCAGATCCGCGTCCTTTGGCCCTTTTGCCGTGCAGTATCCGATAAAATAGGTGGGATTGCGGAAGCAGGCCCCGGAATACATCAAATAATGCGTTCCGTCCAGGTAGAAGTAGAAAGCCCCTTCGATGGTATGCCAGTGCTGTCCCTTTTTGAAGCGGTCCCGCATATAGATCTCTTCGTCCAGGGTGGCCCATACGGCTTTTCTTGGGTTTCCTTCCAGGGTATAGGGATCCGTCATCTTATCGCACAGGATATACGTTCCCGGACGTTCCGCCTCTTCATCATTGTTGCAGTAAAACAGATAGAGCCCGGAGGGCGTCTGTACCATATGGGGGTCGATGGAAAAGGCCGGCAGAAGGTCCTTTACGTAGACAAAAGGCCCTTTGGGCGAATCTGCCACAGCCACACGGATCTTCTCCCCATGCTCATCCTTTGCGTCCGCGTCCATACTGGAATAGTACATATAATACTTCTCCCCGATTTGGATCACGCTGGGCGCCCAGCATACCTTCTGATCCTTCATATCCAGGCACATGCCGTCGTACTCCCATCCTTCCAGCAGAGAATCGCTGCTGAACAGATAGCCGCCTGTGCTGTACAGATAATACCTTCCGTCATTTCCTTTGATTAAATATGGATCCGCCTGGCCCACCGGAGCCGGATCGTTTTCTTTTCTCTGATACAGTTTCATCTTTTCCTCCCTCTAGCGTCCGCTCTTTCTCTTCTGCCGGTAATGCCGGAGTTCCTCCAGCAGGTGCCTGCGCACCTCTCTCTTGGAGAGAGGCTCATAATTCTCTGCATCCACGGGAGTTTTATCCTCCTCCTCAAGCTCCTGAAGCATCCACTCCACCGCCTCCTGAGGTTTCATCCGCTGCTTCTCAATTAAGTACTGAGAAAAAATGCCTCCAGTCACGTAGCCTCTCTGGCGAAGATCCTCCATAGCCGCCCGGATTCCGTGAAATTCTTTCTGGCCCCCGGTCACCAGCACCATGTGTTTTTCCTCTTTGTTCGCCGTAAGCCGCCAGATAATGTGCAGGATCGAATACGGAACCTGGCCCCGTTCGCTCTCAAAGATCAGCCCCACAGTTCCCTCCATCACATAGATCGGCGTCTGATCCGGATAATCCGAAGCTTTTCTGCACTCCACCTGTTCCATTCCGGCAAAGGCCTCCGCATACTCGCAGCAGCTTTTCTTCCGGTCGTCATAAAAAAATATTCGTTTCTTCAAATCCTGTACCACCTTCCCCCTGTCTCTTTTCTTCCTCCAAGGCGCGTCTTATGTTTTCCTCTATCTTTTCCGCTGTCTGTGTCAGCACGCTCTGCTGCTCCGGAGAAATTCCCGCCGTAAGGATCCGGCGGATCTCCCGGCTCGCTTTCTTGATTTCCTCCAGGAGCCGTCCCGCGTCTTCGGTAAGGTAGCTGTGGGCGTATCGCCGGTCCCGGTGGTCGTGCTCGATTTTGACGTATCCTTTTTGCTGAAGTCTTCCAAGCGCCTGGGAAATATGACCTTTCGTAAACAGCTTCATCTCCATGATATCTTTGGGCGTATTGTTTTCTCCCGCATTCTCCAGAAAAAGAAGAATCAGGATATCAATATTGTATAATCCGTAGCGCTTTTCTATGGTCTCATACTTTTTCTCCAGCAGTTTCCGAAACTGGCTTCCGTAAAGCAGCGCCTCCAATGGGTCCTTCATAGCTTCTCCCTTTGTAGTTTAATTTTAAACTGTCTATAAGAAAACTATAACACAGTTCTCCGTTCTGTCAACCACAATTTTATCACATTTCCCTACATCCGGATCCCTTCCAGCCTTCCTTCGCCTTTCAGATATCTCCGGTAAACCTGATAATAGGCGCAAGAAGTAATCGCCGCCGCGATCCCGTCCGCCAGCGGTTCCCCATAGAAGGCTGCCTGAGCCGTAAAAAACAGGGGCAGAAGGCATACTGCCGCGAAATACATGGTCTTTCTCGTCAGGGACAGCAGAAGAGAAAGCCTGGTAAGTCCCAGGGCCGTCAGGCTGTCCACAAACACGTACTGAAAGCTCAGGGGGACAATCATAATGGTAAACACCTGAATTCCCCAGACTGCCAGCCTCTGGTATTCCCGGTTCCCGGTAAAAATCCCCACAAAGTAGTGCGGAAGAATCCGGGAAATCAGAAACATCACCCCCGTAAAACAAAGGCAGAGCATCAGCGCCCAGAAAATCGTCCCCCGGATCCGGTCCGCCCTGCGGGCTCCGTAGTTGTAGCTGATCAAAGGCTGCGCCCCTCCGGTAATTCCCAGCATGGGAGAGGTGATCAAAAGCATATAGCTCTGCACAATCGTCGCGGCGGTAATCAGGGTGTCCCCCTGCTCCCTGCCGCCGTAGAACTGAAGCACAGCGTTCAGCGCGATGAGGATAATGCTGTCCGTAGCCATAATCAGAAACGGAGAAAATCCGATTTTTACAATCCGCTTCGCGATGTAAAGCTCCGGTTTTACGATTCCCAGGGGCACCTTCATCTTTTTTCTTTTCAAGGTCAGAAGGACGAAGGCGCAGGACGCCATCTGGGCAAGGACTGTGGCCACGGCCGCCCCCGCGATGTCCATCTGGAAGGTAAAAATAAAAACCGGATCCAGAAGAATATTCACCACCGCTCCGATCAGCGTGGTAAGCATCCCAAGCCCCGGAAAACCCTGGGCCGTTATGAAGTAATTCATACCCATGGAGAGCAGGGCAAAAAAAGTACCCGCCGTATAGATCGTCAGGTAGGTATCCGCATAGGGATAAATCGTGTCGCTGGCCCCGAACCACCGCAGCAGCTGTCCTTTTGAGAGAAGGAAAACCGCGGTCAGCACCGCGGAGAGCAGAAGAAGGAGAGAAAAGCTGTTCGCCAGTATCCTTCCGGCCTTTTTTCCCTCCCCGGCTCCTAAATGGACGGAAAACCGCACGGATCCGCCGATTCCGATCAGCGTTCCAAAGGATGACAAAAGGGTAAGGATCGGAGCGCATACTCCGATCCCCGCCAGCGAGTCCGCCCCGATCTCTGGGATATTCCCTACGTAAATCCGGTCCACAATGCTGTACAGCACGTTCACCAGCTGCGCCAGCATAAAAGGCACGGAGGTCTTCAGCACCAGAAGAGGAACGGAATCCCTCCCGAAATCATTGGTCTTTTTTCTCTCAGCCATCCTGCTCCTCCAGATAACACTGAATCAGCCGGAAAGTATTTAACACCCCGTCCTTGTGGCTCCTCTCATATCCGTGGCTGGCGTACACGCCGGGCCCGATCAGGCCGTGGCGGATGTCGTGGCCTGCCCTTAACGTAGCTTCCACATCGGAACCGTAGTTCGGATATATATCCACGGCAAAGTCGATGCCGTTTTTCTTCGCGGTCCGGATCATGCGGCGAACCACCTCATAGCTGTAGGGGCCTCCGCTGTCCTTAGCGCAGATGGAAACCTGACGCTCCGTACATTCCAGGCCTTCTCCCACGCATCCCATATCTACAGACCAGGCTTCCGTCACGCCCTCCGGGCAGGGTGCCGATCCTCCGTGCCCCACCTCTTCAAAAATCGTAAAGTGAGCGTATACCCGCCGGGCGGCCGGACAGTTTTTCTCTTTCCGGTATTTCCCCACCGCCAGGAGGATTCCAGCGGAAAGCTTGTCATCCAGGAAACGGCTCTTGATGTATCCGCTTTCTGTCACCCTGGTGCGCGGTTCAAAGCAGAC
>CALWMW010000168.1 GCA_944382085.1 uncultured Lachnospiraceae bacterium
CATACGCTGATGCCGGGCTTTGTGGATCCCCACAGCCATTTTACCGGCTGCGCCAACGGCTTTCTTCAGTGCTCCGCGAAGGGAGCCGATACCATGAAAGCTTTGCTGGAGCGCATCCGCTCCTATAGAGAAACCTTAAATCCCGGTCCGGGAGAATGGATTCTGGTCCGGGATTTTGCTCCGGAACAGATAAAAGAGGGAAGAATGCCGGATCGGCGGGAACTGGACCAGGCTTCCCCGGAGCATCCTCTGGTGCTTCAGCACAGATCCGGCCACGTAGGATCCTTCAACTCTCTGGGGCTGAAGGCCCTTGGCATTACCGGCGGGACGCCGGACCCGGAGGGCGGCCGGATCGAGAAAAGGGACGGGGAACCCACCGGCTACCTGGAGGAAAACGCTTTCATCCAGGCGCTGCGAAGCCTGCCCATGCCCTCCCCCAAGACGCTGGCGAAGGCCTGCCGGAAGGCGCAGGAGCTCTATGCCTCCTACGGGATTACCACCCTTCAGGAGGGAATGTTCGCCAGAGAGATGATCCCCATGTATCAGAAGCTTTTAGAGGAAGAGGGGCTGTGGCTGGATGTGGTGGGCTACGCGGATCTGGCCCAGGCCGAAGAGATTTTCCAGGCGTTTCCCAAAAGCGACGGCGCGTATGACCGCAGGCTCAGGCTGGGCGGTTACAAGATTTTCCTGGACGGCTCTCCCCAGAGCCGTACCGCCTGGGTGCGGACGCCTTATGAGAAAACCCAGGGGGACGCGCCGGAATATGGAACCTCCACCATGACGGAGGAGGCGGTGGAGGCGGCGGTTCTTCTGGCCGCCCGGACGGGACGGCAGCTTCTGGCCCACTGCAACGGGGACGCAGCGGCGGAGCGGTATCTGTCCGCCTGCGAAAAGGCGAAAAGAGCCGGGAAGCGGCTGAAAAAGCCGGTGATGATCCACGCCCAGCTCCTTGGAACCGACCAGATCCCAAGGCTTAAAGCCCTGGGTATGATCCCTTCCTTTTTCGCGGCCCATGTTTACCACTGGGGGGACGTCCACATTCGGAATCTGGGCCTGGAGCGGGCGGGGAAGATCAGTCCGCTGCGAAGCGCCCAAAAGGAAGGGCTTGTGTTTACCCTGCATCAGGACTCCCCGGTGATTTTGCCGGATATGCTGGAAACCGTGTGGTGCGCCGCGGTGAGAAAAACCAAGGCCGGAATCGTCCTGGGGGCGGAGGAACGGATTTCCGTCTATGAGGCGCTGCGGGCCGTGACCTGGAACGGGGCGTACCAGTATTCCGAGGAAACCCGAAAGGGGAGCATCGCCCCCGGAAAGCTGGCGGATTTTGTCATCCTGGACCGGAACCCTCTGGAGACAGAGCCGGAGGCTCTCCGGGAGATCCAAGTGCTGGAAACCATAAAAGAAGGAAAGACGGTATACCGGAAGGAAGCGTAAGTTCCGGGAACCGCCCAGGAAACGCGATTAGAAAGAGGGATGGATATGTTTGATTTTTTCTGGAACCGGAAGGCGACGATCTGGTCTTCCGCGATTTACATTGTAATTGGCCTGATTTTGCTTTTCTTTCCCGGCATCAGCGGAAGGATCTTCTGCTGGGGACTGGGAATCGTTGCCCTGGCTTACGGGGCGGGAAGGCTTGTGAACTGGAACCGGTTAAAACATGCGGGATACCGGGCGAACGGGGAGGCGGCCTTGGGGGCGATCCTGGTGCTCGTCGCCCTGGTGTGCTTCCTGCGGCCGGTGTCGGTTCTCTCCTTCCTTCCCATGACCCTGGGATTCCTGCTGATTCTGGACGGGGTGGGGAAGCTTCCCCTGGCGCTGGAAGCGTTTCAGCAGAAAACGCCGTATTCCGGCATGGGGCTTCTGTCGGCGGCCCTTCCGCTGCTTTTGGGGATTGTGCTGGTTCTCAATCCCTTCGGCGCCACGAAGACGGTTATCTCAGCCTTCGGCGTTTTCCTTCTTCTGGACGGGATCAGCGACCTGGCGCGGGCGCATTACTGGAACCGGTAAAGGTTCCCTTGTAAAAACATCCCCCCTGGGGGCTTGCGGCGTTTTCCTCTCTTAGGTATAATTTCAGACATACCCGGCGAAGACAGAGAAGAATTCGCTTGTAAGAAAAGCAGGGAGGACGCAGGATGAAAGAACTGGAAAAAGAGATCCGAAGATACTGGGGAAAACGGGCTTCGGGCTATTCAGAATATAACCGGCAGGAACTCAAAGACGAGCGTCGGGAGCTTTGGAGAGACGCGCTGCTCTCCAGGATCGACGCTCATTTTCCGGACAGGGAGCGGGGACAGATCCGTGTTCTGGACGCGGGGACCGGACCCGGTTTTTTTGCGCTGCTTCTGGCGGAGGCAGGCTATCAGGTGACCGCGGTGGACTGCACCAGGGAAATGCTGGACAAGGCCAGGGAGAACTGCGGCAGCTACACGGCCGGGATTTCCTGGCACAGAGGGGACGTCCAGAACCTTCCCTTTGACAGCGAGACCTTTCACGTGGTCGTATCCAGAAACGTCACCTGGAATCTGCCCGATCCCCAGGAGGCTTACCGGGAGTGGAGGAGAGTGCTGAAAAAAGACGGCCTTCTTCTGAACTTCGACGCGGACTGGTACGGCTACCTCTACGATGAGGAAAAACGAAGCGGTTATGAAAAGGACCGGGCGCGCACCCTTGAAAACCAGGTGACGGATTATTACCAGGGGACGGACATCCAGGCCATGGAGGCCATCGCCCTGCAGATCCCGTTAAGCCGCCAGCACAGGCCGGCCTGGGATTTGGACGCCATGAAGCGGGCGGGGTATGCCGAAATTTTCTGCGACGGGGAGATCTGGAAGCAGGTGTGGAACCAGGAGGAGCTTCTGAACAATCAGAATTCTCCCCTGTTTCTGGTGCAGGGAGTCAAATGACGAAAGCCCTGCAGCCGCGCGGGAAAACAAAACGACAGGAGCTTATACATGGAAGTACTGAAAAACGGAGAACTGAAGCAGGAGATCCGGGAGTACTGGGACAAGAGAGCCCACTCCTTCTCGGATCTGAGAAAACACGAGCTGCACAGTCCCATGGCAAAGCGCTGGGAGCAGGAGATTTATCCCTATATTCCCAGAGAGCGAAGCATCCGGATTCTGGACATCGGGACCGGCAGCGGTTTTTTTGCCATTCTTCTGGCAAAGCTTGGCTATGAAAACATTACGGGCGTAGACCTGTCCGAACCGATGATTCGGGAAGCCAGGGAGACGGCCGGACGGGAGCCGGGAATCCTTCAAATCCCCAAATTTCTGATTATGGACGGAGAGAAGCTGGAGTTTCCCGGAGAATTTTTTGATCTGATTGTCACCAGGAATCTTACCTGGACCCTCCCACATATGGGAGAAGCCTACCGGGAGTGGGCCAGGATTCTGAAAAAAGGCGGGATTCTTCTGAACTTTGACGCCAACTACGGGGAGGAAGAGGCCAAAGAGGAGAAGAACCTTCCCAGAGAACACGTACACAAAAATCTGGGACAGGACTTAAAGGAACAGAACCACAGGATCGCGCAGAGCCTTCCGGGAAGCCGCATGAACCGTCCGGTCAGCGACGTGCAGATGCTAGGAGACGCCGGATTTTCCCAGGTTACCGTGGATTTCCGCCTGAGCGAGAGGATTTACCGGGAAGTGGACGAGCTTTACAACCCGGCCAGGATGTTCGCTCTGCGCTGTGTGAAATAGAAGAGGAAGGAAGCCCTATGGCGAACTATATTTTGAAGCGTCTGCTGCAGCTGATCCCCCTTCTGGCGGGGATCACGTTCCTGTCCTTTGCCCTGATGCGGCTGGCGGGAGGAGACGCGGTAACGTATCTGTATGAGAATGCCGGAGCCGCCGTGCCGGAGGAGGTCATCGCCGCGGCCAGAGCGGAGTACGGTCTGGACCGTCCTTTTCTGGTCCAGTATCTGAGCTGGCTTTCCGGTATGGTCACAGGCGATATGGGAGTCAGCTACGTATCCGGCCAGGATGTTTTTGACACCATGGTTTCCAAGCTTCCGGCTACTTTGCTGCTCACCGCCTCCTCCCTTATGACGACCCTTCTTCTGGCCCTGCCCCTGGGCATTCTCGCCGCGGTGCGGCGGGGCTCCTGGGCGGACCGCCTGATCCGCTTTTTCGGTTTTGCGGGGAACGCCATGCCGAATTTCTTCGCCGCCCTTGTGCTGATGTATTTTTTCTCCATCCGCCTGGGCTGGCTTCCGGTGATCACCTCGGAGAACCTGGCGGCAAGCCTGGTGCTTCCCACCCTGACGCTGGCGCTTTCCATGGCCTCCAAATATACCCGGCAGATCCGGGCGACGGTTCTGGAAGAACTGAATCAGGACTACGTGACGGGAGCCAGGGCAAGAGGCGTAAGGGAGAGCGTCATCATCCGCAAAAGCGTGCTGAAGGCCTCCATGCTTTCGATCCTTCCCCTGCTGGCCCTGTCTGTGGGAAGCCTTCTGGGAGGGACGGCGATTGTGGAGACGATTTTCATGTGGGACGGAGTGGGAAAAATGGCGGTGGACGCCATCACCATGCGGGACTATCCGCTCATCCAGGCGTATGTAGCCTGGATGGCGGTGATTTACGTGGGCGTGAACCTTCTGGCGGATCTGGCCTGCCGTTTTCTGGACCCCAGGATCCGGGCGGGAGGTGAGGAAGGATGAGACAAAACCGCAGAAAGAAAAAGCTGATCTTTTTTTCGGTGCTGGCGGGACTTCTGCTGGCGACGGCTCTTTTTGCCGGTTATCTCTGCCCGTACGATCCCTACGCCCAGGATCTCTCCCTGGCTCAGCAGCCGCCGGGACCGGAGCACCTTCTGGGGACGGACCGGTATGGAAGGGATCTTCTCTCCAGGGTGCTGGCCGGAAGCACCGTCAGCATTTACGCTTCCCTCGGATTGGTGGCGGCGGTAACAGCCGCGGGAACCGCCGCAGGGATGGCCTGCGGCTGGCGAGGCGGCTGGCTGGATGCTGTGGTGATGCGCGCGGCGGATCTCTTTCTGGCCTTTCCAAGCCTAGTGTTCGCCTTGGCTGTGGCCGGGGTGCTGGGAGGAGGGCTTCCAAATGCGGTGCTCGCCCTGGGCGCGGTGGGCTGGCCCAAATTTGCCAGGCTGGCCAGGGGGCTTACCCTGGCGCAGAAAAACTCCGCCTACGTGATGGCCTCCCGGATGTCCGGCAGCGGCGGTTGGAAAATCCTGATCCGCCACGTACTGCCCAACATCGCGGGGCCCATCCTGGTCACCTCCGTGCTGGAGATCGGCACCATGATGATGGAACTTGCGGGCCTTTCCTTCCTGGGACTGGGGGTAAAGCCTCCCGCCGCCGAGTGGGGAAGCATGATCAGCGACGGAAGAAGCCTGCTGCAGATTTCGCCCTGGATGTCCCTGGCTCCGGGAGCCGCGATTTTTCTTACTGTAATGATCTTTAATCTGCTGGGAGACACCCTTCGAGATTACCTCGATCCCAAAGAGCGGGAACGGAACCGTCAGAAAAAGGAGGAAACGAAACGATGAAAAAGACATGGACCGGCGTACTTCTGGCCGCCGCGCTGGCGGCCGCAGCGTCGGGAGGCGTGATAAAAGCAGAAGAGGAAACCGTCTTTGTATACGGCACCACCGGCTACAGCCAGGAGATGGGGGACGCGGGGCTAAATCCCCACGAAAATTATTCCGGCTGGAGCGCCGTCCGCTACGGCGTGGGGGAAACGCTGTTCCGGTACAGCGAATCCATGGAGATGGAGCCCTGGCTGGCGAAGTCCTATGAATTTCTGGACGAAACCACGGTGGAAATCACCCTGCGGGAGGGCGTGACCTTCTCCAGCGGACGCGCCATGGACGCCCAGGCGGTGAAGGAATGCCTGGAGCATCTGGTGCAGACCCACGACCGGGCTCCCTATGATTTGATGATCGATTCCATAGAGGCCCAGGGGCTGACGCTGACCATCCATACCCAGGAGCCTTGTCCCGCCCTCATCCGCTATCTGGGGGATCCTTACGGAGCGATCATTGACATGGAAGCCGGCATCCAGGGGGAGGGCGGCTACGCCAACGTGGCCGGTACCGGCCCCTTCGTGGCGGAAAGCGTCACCCCCACCCAGATCGATCTGGTAAAAAATGAGAACTACTGGGGCGGTGAGGTGAAAACGGATCGGGTGACGGTGAAGTCCTTCGCGGACGGCAGCGCTCTGACGGCGGCGCTGCAGACCGGAGCTATCCAGGGCGCCTACGGCGTCCAGTACGACAACTACGCTCTTTTTGAGGGAAATCCGGATTACGCCATCCAGTCCTGCGCCACCAGCCGGTGCTTCTTCGGGCAGTTCAATTTTGATTCGCCGCTGATGCAGGATCCCAATCTCCGGCAGGCCGTGGAGATGGGGATCGACAAAGAGGGCTTCTGCGCGGTGATTCTGGAAGGCAGAGGCGTTCCCGCGGCGGGCGCGTTTCCGGACAGCTTTTCCTATGGGAATCAGGCGGTGACCGCCGCCTCCTACGATCCGGAAGGGGCGAAAGCGCTCCTGGAAGAATCGGGCTGGACGGATACCGATGGGGACGGCTACGCGGACCAGGACGGAGAACCCCTGACCATCCGCTGGCTCACCTATCCCACCCGCCTGGAACAGCCCAAGCTTGCGGAGTACGCCCAGTCCACCCTCAAGGACATCGGGATCAAGGTGGAGGTAAACAATACCTCCGATCACATGACCTACGCCCAGCAGGGAGACTTTGACGTATACGTAAGCTCCCTCACCACCGCCCCCACCGGGGATCCGGAATACTTCTTCACCAGTACGGTGACCGGCCCCAAGAATTACGGGCATCATCAGAATGAGGAAGTGACGGCGCTGACGGAGACGCTCCATCAGACCTTTGACGATGGAAAGCGGGAGGCCCTGGCCGTGGAACTTCAGCAGAAACTGCTGGACGATCACGCTTATTTCTTTATTTCCCATCTGAACATGGGAATTGTCACAAAAGCAAACGTAACCGGAATCCGCGCGTATCCCTGCGACTATTATGAGATTACGGCGGATCTGGCGGTGGAGTAACAGAATGGAAGAAAAGAAGAGAGAACCGCTCCTTCGGGCGGAGCGCCTTACCCTCTGCTATGGCCGGATCCCGGCGGTACAGGACGTCACCTTCCAGGTAAGGGAGGGGGAGATCCTGGGGATCGTGGGGGAATCCGGCTCCGGAAAAAGCACGCTGATCCGTGGAATCGCCGGCCTTCTGGGACCTTCCGGGAGGATCGGAGGCGGCGGCCTCTGGTACCGGGGAGAATCCCTGATCCAGACATCCCCAAAGCAAAGGCGGGCGCTTCTGGGAGGGGAGATCGGCATGGTCTTCCAGGACTGCCGGGCAACCCTGTGTCCGGTGCGAACCATCGGCGCCCAGGCGTACGAAGCCATGAGGGCGCGCCGGCGGATCCGGAAAAAAGAAGCCTTTGAAAAGGCCGGGGAGCTCATGGCCCGGATGGGCCTGGAGGATCCCAAAAGGATCCTGAGAAGCTATCCCTTCCAGCTTTCCGGCGGGATGAACCAGCGGGTGGGGATCGCCATGGCCATGATGCAAACCCCCGGACTTCTCCTGGCGGACGAACCCACCAGCGCTCTGGATGTGACGGTGCAGCAACAGGTGATGGAGGAGCTTCTGCTGATGCGGGACACGTACCATACCGCCATCCTTCTGGTCAGCCACAACCTGAGACTGATGGAACGCGTGGCGGATACGGTTCTGATTCTGAAGGACGGGAGAGTCCGGGAGTACGGGGAGAAGGACAAGGTTCTGCGAAATCCGCAGGATCCCTACACCCGCGAGCTTTTCAATTCCGTGATCCGTTTAAAGAGAAAGGGTTCAGAATGATGGAAGAGATTGTACTGGAGGCAGCGCATCTAAGCAAGGTTTTCCGCTCCGGGAAGCAGGACGTGGAAGCGGTGGAGGATGTGAGCTTTCAACTGAGGCAGGGAGAAGCCCTGGGGATTGTGGGAGAATCCGGATCCGGAAAAAGCACCGTTGCCAGAATGCTGGCGCGGCTGACGGACAGCAGCGGCGGCTGCATCCGCCTCTTTGGAAAAGAGATCACCCACGCCAGAGGGAAGGAGCTGCGGGACGTTTATCGGAAGCTGCAGCTGGTCTTCCAGACTCCGGGGGCATCCTTCGACCCCAGACGCACCCTGGGAGCCGGAATCCGGGAGGGGCTGCGCAACCAGGGGCTAAGCCGGAGCGCGGCGGCGCTCCGGGCCGGAGAGCTTCTGAAGCGCTGCGGCCTAGGGAAAGAATACGCCGGGCGCTATCCGCATCAGGTCAGCGGAGGCGAATGCCAGCGGGCCGCGGTGGCCAGAGCCCTGGGCATGGAGCCGAGGATCCTGATCTGCGATGAGATTACCAGCGCCCTGGATGTGACGGCGCAGAAAAAAATACTGGAGCTTCTTCTCACCCTGAAGCAGGAAGAAAAGCTCTCCTTTGTCTTTATCTCCCATGACCTGGCTCTGGTCCAGGCCTTCTGCGACCGGGTTCTGGTGCTGTACCAGGGGAAGGTGATGGAAGAGGGAACCACAGAGGAAGTGATCGGCAGCCCCAGCAGCGAATATACCAGAAGACTCGTAGCTTCCGCGCTTTGACCTTTGTGATTTTTTCCTTGAGAAATCCGGAGAAATCTTCTATACTACTTACTTAGAAACAAAGAGAAAAAAGATTCCGGGACAGGGCGCGTCCCCGCCCGGAGACAGGAGAACGCTATGGGACATAAGCTAAGAAAACTTGCGCGATATTACAGGCCGTACCGGGGCCTGTTTTTTGCGGATTTATTTTTTGCCGTGCTGGGAGCGGGGGTTACCCTGGCCATCCCTCTGATCGTGCGCTACATTACCACCAACGTCATCACCCTTCCGGGAAGCGAAGCCCTAGGAATCATTCTAAAACTTGGCGCCGTCATGGCGGGCATGGTGGCGGTGGAATGCTTCTGCAACTTTTTTATCGCCTACTTCGGCCACATCATGGGGGCGAAGATCGAGCACGATATGCGAAACGAGATCTTCGGACATTATCAGAAGCTGTCCTTTGCCTTTTACGACAATCAGAAGGTGGGGCAGCTGCTTTCCAGAATCACGACGGATCTCTTTGACATCAGCGAGCTCCTCCACCACGGGCCGGAGGACGTGGTGATCTCTCTGATGAAATTCATTGGCTCTTTTGTGATCCTGTTTGCCATCAACCCCACCCTGACATTGATTACCTTCGCCTTTATTCCGGTGATCGTGGTCTACGCCTTCTTCCTGAACAAAAAGATGAAGGTGGCTTTCAAGCGGAACCGTGCCAGGATCGCGGATATCAACAGCCAGATCGAGGACAGCCTTTCCGGCATCCGGGCGGTGAAATCCTTCGGAAATGAAGAGATCGAGATGAAGAAATTCCGCCGGGGCAACGAGCGGTTCGTTCAGTCCAAGCGCACCAGCTACTGGTATATGGGCTGGTACAATTCCGGTCTGGGCGCCATGACCACCCTGGTCACCATCGTAGTGCTGGTGGCGGGGGCGGGGCTCATCACCGCGAAAGGAATGGCGGTGACCGATCTGGTGACCTTTCTTCTTTATATCAATAACTTTACCGAGCCTGTGAAAAAACTGATCACCTTTACGGAGCAGTTCCAGAACGGCTACACCGGATACGAGCGCTTCCTGGAAATCCTGGCGGTGGAGCCGGATATCGTGGACGCCCCGGACGCGGTGGGAATGGACAAAGCCAGGGGAGACGTGCAGTTTGACAATGTTTCCTTCAAGTACGAGGAAAAGCAGGAGACCGTGCTCAGCCATATCGACCTTCGGGTAAACGCCGGGGATTACATTGCCATCGTGGGCTCCTCCGGAGGAGGCAAGACCACCCTGTGCAGCCTGATTCCCAGATTTTACGATGTGGACAGCGGAAGGATCCTTCTGGACGGGGTAGACATCCGGAAGATCAAGCTGAAGGATCTTCGCAGCCAGATCGGCATCGTTCAGCAGGACGTGTACCTCTTTGCGGAGAACATTATGGAAAACATCCGCTACGGCCGGCCGGACGCTACCGACGAGGAAGTGGTGGAGGCGGCCAGGCTGGCCAACGCCCACGAGTTTATCGAGCAGCTTCCGGAAGGCTATCTTACCGACATCGGGCAGCGGGGCGTGAAACTCTCCGGCGGCCAGAAGCAGCGGCTGTCCATCGCCCGTGTCTTCCTGAAGAATCCGCCCATCCTGATTTTTGACGAGGCCACCTCCGCCCTGGACAACGAAAGCGAAAAGATTGTGCAGCATTCCATGGAGGCCCTGGCCAAGGGAAGGACCACCTTTGTCATCGCCCACCGCCTGTCCACCATCCGCAACGCCAAGCGGATTCTGGTTCTCACCTCCAAGGGAATCGAGGAGGAAGGCACCCACGAAGAACTGCTGGCCAGGGGCGGCGTCTACGCCAAACTGTACCAGGGACGGTAGGAGAAAGAAGAAATTATGTGCGGAAGATATTACAGAGATCAGGAGATCTGCCCTGCTATGGAAGCCCCCGTGCTCACCGGAAGAAGCCTGCAGGGGGGAAAGAACCGGGGCCCTGCGGAGGGATCCCCAGGGATGGAACGGATGCGCTGGGGCTTTCCCGTACCGGAAAAGAAAAGCCGGATCATCAACGCCAGGGCGGAGACGGCCCTGGAGAAGCGAATCTTCCGGGACAGCCTTCTGCATCGGCGCTGTGCCGTACCGGCCCGTCACTATTACGAGTGGAACCGGGAACGGGAGCGGGTGACTTTTTCCCTTCCCGGAGCGGAAGAATTCTATCTGGCCGGATGCTACCAGCGCTATGGCGACGAAGACTGCTTCGTGATTCTCACCGTTCCGGCCAACGCTTCCGTAGAAAGCGTCCACGACCGGATGCCCCTGATTCTGAAAAAAGAAGAAGCGCCGGACTGGCTTCTGGAAGATTCCCTGACCGGATATTTCCTGTCCAAAGGCTCTCCCCTGCTGGAAAAGCATCAGGAATACCAGCAGCAGACGTTGTTTTCACAAGAGGATTTTTAAATGAAAAAAAGAAAGAACAGACGGTCCCTGATATTAAACCTTATCACCACAGCCCTTTTTGCAGGCGTCCACCTCTTCCTGGCGGCAGGATGGAGCCGGTTTCCGGAAGAAATCGCCGGGCATTACAACTTCACGGGAGAGATCGACCGCTTTTCAGAAAAGAACTCTCTTCTCATATATCTCTTCATCATCTGGATCCTTTTTGTCCTTTTGACCGTACTGGAGCGGTTTCCCAGATTTCTGGGGAGCAAAAAAATGCTGGACGAAGGCGGCACAGAAAAAGTCCTGGAACAGGTGCGGGAAATGCTGGCCGCAGTGAAGTTCCTAGCCATAGGCATCCTGACCTATGCCACTGTGTGCAGCGCGCTGGCCAGGCCTTTGGGCTTCTGGTTCCTTCCGGCCATTCTGATCCTCACCCTTCTGGGCATCCTTTTCTTTGTGATTCGTACCTTTCAGTCCATTTCAGATCTGAAATAAACCGGTGAAACGGTTAAAATTGTAAAATTGGTTCCTGCGCCCGTACTTTCCGGGGTGGAAGTACGGTCGAAATCGCCAAATCAACAAATTTCCCCGTACCGACAGGAATTTTGTACGGGTGAAAACGGCAAAATCATAAAACCGCCCGTACTTTCCGAGGTGGAAGTACGGGTGAAATCGCCAAATCAACAAATTTCACCGTACCAGTAAAATTTGTATATTTCTCTCTTGACTTTTTTAACGTCCTAGT
>CALWMW010000169.1 GCA_944382085.1 uncultured Lachnospiraceae bacterium
CGGGACAATAAGGTGATGCGGCACGTACTGGAGAAGAACGGGTTTTCCCGTTGCGGCATCATTTATCTGGAAAACGGGGAGCCGCGGATCGCTTACCAGAAGACAGAAGAATAAGAAAAGAGACGGACGGACTTTCGGAATTTGTCATTGTTGCTGGCAATTTCTGGAAGTTCGTCTTTTTTCGTGGAAAAGTCTACAAAAACACGTTGATATAAAAAAAAAAAAAGGGTATAAGTATATATAGGCGCTATAAATGTGACCACAAAAAACATACAAGTTTTAAGTTGTATAGATTCATAAAGGAAAACACGCTATGTCGGAAACAGTACGAAAGAAAACCCACCCCCTATCCTTCAGCCAGAAAAACATCTGGGATCTGGAACGGGCGTACGGGGGAACCTCGATCAATAACATCAGCACAACGCTCTGGATTCAGGGACGCGTCGATTTTACCCTGCTTCAGAAGACCCTGAATCTTCTGCTGGAAAAAGATCCCTCTTTGCGGACCAGGATTACGCTGGAGAACGGCGAGCCGGTATGGAGCGCCGCGCCTTATGTCAGAGAGAATTTTCCTATTTTTGATTTCTCCGGAGCCGGAGAAAAGGGGCTGAAGGTCTGGGAGGATACCCTTACCAGAGAGCCGATTCCCCTTCTTCAGGGGCCTCTTTACCGGTTCGTCCTTTTCCGCGCCGGAGAGCATTCCGGAGGCGTGTTTATTAAGATTCATCATATTCTCTCCGACGGCTGGTCCCAGGCTCTGGTATGCAACCGGATCGCCCGCGTTTACCTGGAGCTTCTGTACGGAGAGGAGGCCGGCCTGGAGGAATCTCCCGGCTATGAGCTTCACGTGCAGGAGGAGCAGGAATACGTACAGTCCGGCCATTATCAGAAGGATCAGCGTTACTGGAAGGAACAGCTTTCCCATTATCATATGCCCTCTGTGATCAAAGACCTGAAGGGGGCGGAGATCAGCCCGGTAGGGCGTCGGGTGAGTTTTCGCCTTCCGCAGCATTTAAACCATGCGATTTATACCTTCTGCATGGAAAACCGCGTGGCTCCTTTTGCCGTTTTCTATATGGCGCTTGCCATTTACTTTAAGCATATCCGGGGAGAAGAGGTATTCACCATCGGCGTTCCCATTTTCAACCGGACCAGCTATGTGATGAAACAGTGTACGGGAATGTTTGTGAGCACCCTTCCTTTTATCAACGAGGTGGACGGCGAGTGGACGTTCCGGGAATTTAACGAAAAGCTTGCGGAATCCTGGTATGAGCTTCTGCGCCATCAGAGATTTCCCTTTAAAGACATTACGGCCATGGCCAACGCTCCGGACGGACGGCTGTTTCAGATCGCCCTGTCCTACCAGGACAGCAGCGTCTATGAAAGCCACGATACCTCTGTGACCTTCTCCGGACGGTGGCATTACAGCGGCTATCAGGCGGAGCAGCTGTGCATCCATCTGAGCAACCTGGACTCGCCCAGAAAATACGCGGTGGATTATGACTACCTGACCCAGTTTTTCTCAGAGGAAGAGATCGCCGCATTCCATTTTTGCCTGATGAACCTTCTCTCCAAAGCCTTTGCCAATCCGAATATGAAGATCTGCCAGCTGTCTATGCTGGACGCGGAGGTACAGGAGAAGGTTTTATATACGTTCAACCGAACCACACGCTACATCGGGAAGACAGACGCCTACCGTCTGTTTTCCAGTATTGCCGCGCGCCATCCGGGCAGGGCGGCTCTGATCCGTGACGGGAAGCGCCTGAGCTATCAGGAGCTGGAACGCCTGTCCGCCTCTGTGGCGGAAGCCCTCAGAAATCTTCAGCCGGAGAAGCAAGGCCTTGCCGCCATTCTTCTTCCCCGGAATTTTTCTCTTTTTGCCGGAATCCTGGGAGCGCTGCGGCTGGGATGGGGGTATCTTCTCATCTCGGAAGAAACGCCTAAGCTGCGGGCGCTGGAGATCCTGAAGCAGAGCGGGGCGGACGTTTTGATCACCGGACTGGATTCCGCCGGAGAGCTTCAGAAGGAAGGACTTTCGATTCCGGTTCTGGACGGAGAGGGAATCGTACCGGCAGACCCGGCCAGGATCCTTCCCCCAAGCCCCGTTTCCATGGAGGATCTGGCTTACGTCGTCTATACGTCCGGGAGTACGGGAGCCCCCAAGGGAGTGGAGATTGCCCAGAGAAGCCTTGTGAATCTGGCCCAGGCCATGAGCGGCGTATACGCTGGGGGAGCCGTGCTTTCCATGTGCAACACCGGCTTTGACGCCTTTGTCCTGGAGAGCAGCGCGGCGCTTTTAAACGGGCGTACCATTGTGCTGCCCGAAGAAAACGACCTGGAATCTCCCAGGCGTCTGGCCCGTCTGATTACCGGTTATGCCGTGGGATTTCTGGCCACCACACCTTCGAGGCTGTTCTTTTTGATGAAAGATCCGGAGTTCTGCAAGGCGCTGGGAAATCTGGAATCCATTGTGTGCGGAGGCGAGGCCTTCCCAAGAGAGCTGCTGTCCAAGCTTTCCGCCTGTACCGAGGCGAGGATTTATAATCAGTACGGCCCCTCGGAGGCCGCGGTGGCCGTAAGCCACAAGCTTCTGAACAAAGCCTCCGCCATTACCGTGGGAGCCCCTCTGCAGAACTGCAGGCTGTATGTGCTGGATGAGTGGAGAAAGCCCCTCCCCGCAGGCGTCTATGGAGAGCTGTACATCGGGGGCGCCTGTGTGGGAAGGGGTTACCGCAACGCCCCGGAACTTACGGAAAAAAGCTTTTTTGAAAGTCCCTTTGAGAGCGACGAGCGTCTCTACCGGACCGGCGACATCGCGCGCTGGACGGAGGAAGGAGAGATCGTCCTCGCGGGACGCCGGGACCGTCAGATCAAACTGAGGGGACTTAGGGTAGAGCCCCAGGAGATTTCTTCCTGCATTGCCGCGCATCCGGGCGTATCCGACGCGGCGGCCAGAGTGCTCACCGTTTCCGGACAGACCGTCATCGCGGTATATTATACTTCCGACCGGGAGCTTTCCGAGGTGGAGCTGCTTACGTTCGCAGCCAACTATCTGCCTCACTATATGCTGCCTTCCTTCGTGATCCGGGTGCCGGAGATTCCGCTGACGCCCAACGGAAAGGTGGACGAGGCGCAGCTGCCTCTTCCCAGGCTGGAGGGAGACTCGGAAGAGTCTGCCCAGGACAGCCTGATCCAGCTGGTACAGGACGTCTTTTCCCATACCCTGGAGCGAAGAGTGGGACCGGACAGCGATTATTTTCTGTCCGGCGGAAATTCTCTGTCCGCGATGCAGACCTTGTCGGAGCTGGAGGACGCCACGGGCTGCCTTCTGAAGGTTTCCGATCTGTACGCCTGCCGCACCGCGCGGTTTCTGACCAGGCTGATCCGGGAGAAGCTGGGAGAGGATTCCATTCCCGCAGCCGGGAAGCGGCCTTCCTCCGCGCAGATCCCAAGGCGGCAGCCTGGGGATCGCTATCCCCTTTCCAGCGTGCAGAGGGGAATCTATTTTCAGGCGCGGCTGGATGAGAGCGGCCTTCTCTACAATATGTCCGGAGCCTTCCTCCTTCAGGAAAGCCTGGATCCCCAGCGGCTTCAGAAAGCCTTTGAAGACCTGATCCGGGAGGAAGAGCTTCTGCGCGCCGGCTTCCGGCAGGAAGCGGAAGGGATTTTTGCTTTTGTGGAACCATCGGTTTCCTTCCGGCTGACTGAGATTCGCGCCTCCTCCCTGGAGGAAGCGATGAAAGACTTTGTAAAACCTTTTGACCTTTCCAGGCCGCCTCTTTTGCGGGCAGGCCTTTGGAGAAACCAGGAAGGCAGGGACTGCCTTCTGCTGGATTCTCACCATATCATCGGGGACGGGCTTACCACCCCGATTCTGCTCAACCGTCTGTCCGCCTATTACGAAGGAAAGACGCCTGCGGTTCCAAAGATCAGCTATCTGGACTACGCCTGCTGGCAGAAGGAACAGGGCGCGGCAGGAGAGGCGGACCGGGAATACTGGAAGAACCATCTGACTCCCATGCCGGATCCCCTGGCCCTGCCGGGGGATCATCCCAGGACGAGAGGACTCAGCTTTAAAGGAAGAAAGTATGTCCGGACGCTCCCGGAATCCCTGGGAGAGCGCGTCAATGAGTTCTGCAGCCGGAAGAATCTGTCTGCCTATCATCTCTTCCTGGGGGCCTTTGGCTATCTGCTGTCTCAGGCAGCCGGGAAGGAAGAGCTTATCATAGGCTCTCCGGTTACGGACCGGACGCGTCCGGAGCTGAGAGAGGTGTGCGGTCCCTTCATCAATGTGATGCCCGTAAAAATCCGGGCGCAGAGGGAAACCGGCATGGAGGAATATCTGGAAGGAATCCGGCGGGAGACGGCGGAGATGATGGATCACAGCCGTTGCGCTCCGGAGGAAATCGTTTCCGCTTTGGGAATGCAGGCAGAGCCTGGGCGAAGCCCGCTGTACAGCGTGATTCTTTCCATGCATCCCTTTGACGATTCCATTCTTTCCTTCCACGGACGTCCAGTGGACTACGCGGCCGCGGATACCGGAACCGCGAAGGCGGAGCTGGGCCTTGACATTGGTCAGAAGGGAAACGTCTATACATTGAGTTTTGAATACGCGGCGGATCTTTTTGACAAAGAAACCATCGCGTTTTACGCAAGGAGCATGGAGACCCTGCTTGCCTCCGTGCTTTCCGGAGAGGACAGGAAGCTGGGAGAGCTGAAGCTTCTTGACGAGGGGGACCGGGAACGCCTTTTTGAGATTCCGGACCATACGTTTACGCCGTATCTGAATCTTCCGGTTCACGAGAGAATCCGATCTGCGGCCCAACGTGAAAAAGACGGGGCGGCAGTGATTTTCCATGGGGAAATTACCACCAGAGAACAGCTGGAGAAGCGGGCCTGCCAGATTGCCGGCGCCCTTGCCGCGGCGGGAATCCGTCCGGGAGAGCGGATCGGACTTTCCATGAAGCGGACGCCGGAGTTCTTTGCCGGTATGCTCGGCATTTTAAAAACAGGGTGCGCTTACGTCCCGCTTCTTGCCACACTGCCGGAGAAACGGCTTTCCTACATGGTGGAGACGGGTGGAATCTCCAGAATTCTCTGCGACGACGCCACAAGAAAGAGTCTGCCGGAAGGACTTCAGGACAGACTTCTGGTTCCCGGAACGGACGAGCCGGAAGCGTTTTCCTCAGCGCCGGTAAGCCCGGAGGATCTGATCAACGTACTGTTTACCTCCGGTTCGACCGGAAAGCCCAAAGGAGTCATGATCCGTCACCGGTCCATCTCCAACCTTCTGGCGAATATGAAAGAGGCGCTGGAGTGCGTGACGCGTCCTGTGATCTGCGCCACAACGCCGGTGTTTGACATTTTTATTACAGAAAGCCTGCTGGCGCTTGCCCTTGGAAAGACCATTGTCCTGGCGGATGAGGAGGAGATGCTGCTTCCCTGGAAGCTGGCGGAACTCATCGAGAAGTACCAGGCCGGCTTCATCCAGTTTACGGCCTCCCGTCTCGCCATGTGCCTGACGAATGAGAGCTTCTGCAGGGCGTCCAGGCTTCTGCAGTTTACCATTGTGGGGGGAGAACAGGTCTCTCCCGCCCTGGTTTCCAAGTTTAAAGAGCAGGGGGGCGGCCGCCTGGTGAACCTGTACGGTCCCACGGAGGCCTCCGTATACATTACCATGACCGACCTGACAGAAGGAGAGGAGGTCACCATCGGCCGTCCGCTTCACAACTGCCGGATTTATGTGATGGACGCCAACCGGAGGCGGGTGCTTCCGGGAGCCGTCGGAGAGCTTTATCTTGCCGGCGAAGGAGTCGCGGCGGGATATATCGGACGGGAAGACCTTACCAGGGACGCCTTTTTCCCAGATCCCTTTGTGCCGGGAAGCAGAATGTACAAGAGCGGCGATCTGGGCAGGCTGCGTCTGGACGGCCGCCTGGAATGTTTGGGCCGCCTGGATGCCCAGGTCAAGATCAACGGCCAGAGGCTGGAGACCGATGAGATCGTAAATGTAATCCTGGATTCCCAAATGGCGGATCAGGCCGTGGTCGTGCCGGTTCCGTGCGGGGATTCCGGCGTGGAGCTTCACGCCTTCTGTACAGGAAAAGCTTCTTTTTCCAGAAGGGGGCTGGAGGATTATCTCAGGGAGTACCTTCCGGATTATATGATTCCTTCCAGGATCCATCTGCTGCAGGAGATGCCTTACACCACCGGAGGAAAGGCGGATCTTGTGCGGCTTAGACAGATGGCGGAAAAAGAAGAAGAGGAAACGCCTTTGAAGGAAAGACCGGTGGAATCCCCCGCCACGTCTTCCGGGGCATCCGTTTCCGTGGAGAGCGTGGAAGACCTTCTGAAAATCTGGGAAACCGTTCTGGGGAAAAAAAATCTGAAGCCGGATGTTTCTTTCTTTGAGCAGGGCGGAAACTCCCTGGGGGTTCTCACGGTCCTGAGCCATTATTTTAATCATAAGCTCAAGATGAGCATTGAAGAATTCTACCGGTATCCCACGGCGCGCAGCCAGGCAAAGCGGCTGGGACTGGGAGAGGATCGAAGAGAGGAACTCCTCCCGGAAGAACATCAGGAAGAACTGCCCCGAAGCGTTCCGGCCTCGCCCGGAGCAAAGCAGGAAATTCCCAGGACAGTGTTTGTCACAGGCGCCACCGGATTTTTCGGGGCGCACCTGGTCAAAGAACTTCTGGCCGCCGGAACCCAAAAGGCGGTCTGCCTGGTACGCGGAGGAGAAAGCCGCCTGTTTGAAACCCTGGCGTGGTATTTCGGCGCAGGCTGGACGGCGCGGGCCAGGGGAAGGATCGAAGCGGTTTCCGGAGATATTACCCTTCCCAGGATGGGAATCGGGCAGAGCGAGTACGAGGAGCTGGCGGAACGGATCGACGCGGTTTATCAC
>CALWMW010000170.1 GCA_944382085.1 uncultured Lachnospiraceae bacterium
TCTGGAGCAGCTGCAGGGGGAACTGTCGGATTACAACCAGAAGATGGAACAGGCCCAGGCGCAGTACCATCAGGAAGCGTCCAGGCTGGATTCTCTGAAAAATATAACGGAACGGTACGACGGATATGGAAACAGCATCCGCAGAGTGATGGAACAGCGAAAAAAAGTTCCGGGAATCCTGGGCGTCGTAGCGGACCTGATCAAAGTGGACCAGAAGTACGAGACGGCGGTGGAGACGGCTCTTGGCGGAAGCATCCAGAACATTGTAACGGATACGGAAAATACGGCGAAACGGATGATCGGCTTTCTGAAGCAGAACCGTTTCGGAAGAGCTACGTTCCTGCCGCTGAACGGCATTACCCTCAGAGGCGGAACGATCCAGGAAAGCGTTCTTGGGGAGCCGGGCGTGATCGGCGCCGCCAGCGACCTGGTGGAGACCGAATCCAAGTACGACTCTCTGAAGGAATTTCTTCTGGGGAAAACCGTGGTGGCCAATACCATTGACGACGCGGTGGCGCTGGCCGGCAAGTACCGTCATTCTCTGCGCATTGTCACGCTGGAGGGCGAGCTTCTAAGTCCCGGCGGATCCATGAGCGGAGGAGCCTTCCGGAATTCCGGAAATCTTCTGGGAAGAAGAAGGGAAATCGAAGAGCTGGAGGAACAGGTCAAAAAGCGGGGAGAAGCGCTGGAGGCCTTAAAAGCCAGGATCGACGAATGCCGCAGCAGGCGGAATCAGCTCAGGGAGGAGCTGGTATCCGATAAGGACGAGCTTCAGAAGGAATTTCTGAAGCAGAACACGATCCGCCTGAAACGGGAGGAGCTGGAAGGCAAAAAGAAAACCGCTCTGGACGCTTACGAAAAAGTGCAGAAAGAGAACGGAGAACTGGAACAGCAGCTGGCCTGGCTTCGGGAAAGCCGGGAAAAAGAGAAGGGGTCTCTTGCCCAGTCCCAGGAACAGGAAGAGCAGCTGCAGGAACAGATCGCTTCCCTGCAAAGAGAGCTGGAGGAAAAGCAGAAAGAAGAAAAAGAGTTCCAGGGGTCCTTTGAGAAAATCCACTTAAGTTTGGCAAAGCTGCAGCAGGAAAAAGAATTCTCGGAACAGAATCTTGCCAGAATCGCGGAAGAAATTTTAAGATTTGAAAGAGAAGAGAAAGAAGCGGAGGAAGGAATCGCCCAGGCGGGGGAGGAAATCCGCAGAAAAGAAGAGGAGATCGGAAAGGTAAAAGAGGCGGTCCGCCTTGCCGGAGAGGAAGAGGAACAGCTGGGGAAAACGGTTTTGGCGCTGCAGGAGAAAAAAGAGAACAAGAGCAGGGAGCAGAAAGCGTTTTTCCAGAAGCGGGAAGAGATTTCTTCCCGGATGAATCTTCTGGATCGGGAATGCTTCCGGCTGAACGCCCAGAAGGAAAAGCTGGAGGAGCAGCAGGACGCTCAGGCCAGTCATATGTGGGAGGAATACGGGCTTACCTACGGATCCGCCCTGGAACTGGCAGGAGAGGAAACGGAAGCTCCGGCTGCGCTGAAAAAAAGGATCAGCGAGCTGAAAGGCAGTATGAAAGCCCTGGGCAATGTGAACGTCAACGCCATCGAAGACTTCAAAGAGCTGTCGGAGAGAAATGATTTCCTCACCGGTCAGTATGAGGATCTGCAGAAGGCGGAGGCGGCGCTGATGAAGATTATCCAGGAGCTGGACGAGGGGATGCGCCTTCAGTTCCGGGAACAGTTTGAGAGAATCCGCGTCGAATTCGACAAAGCGTTCAAACAGCTTTTTGGCGGAGGAAGAGGCAATCTGGAGCTGGTAGAGGAGGAAGATATCCTGGAGGCCGGAATCCGGATCATCGCCCAGCCGCCGGGGAAAAAGCTGCAGAATATGATGCAGCTTTCCGGAGGAGAAAAATCTCTTACCGCCATCGCCCTTCTGTTTGCGATTCAGAATCTGAAGCCGTCCCCCTTCTGTCTTCTGGACGAGATTGAAGCGGCTTTGGATGAGAGCAACGTGGACCGATACGCGAATTATCTTCACAAGTTGACAAAGAATACGCAGTTTATTATTATTACTCATAGACGCGGCACAATGACGGCCGCCGACCGCCTGTACGGAATCACCATGCAGGAGAAAGGCGTGTCCGCCCTTGTTTGGGTGAACCTGATTCAGGAAGACCTGGACCAGTAGGCGGCAGGAGGAGTGAGGATATTATGGAAGAAAAAAAGGGTTTTTTTAAACGTCTGGTGGCCGGCCTGACCAAAACCAGAGATAACATCGTATCCGGCATAGACGCTATTTTCCGGGGATTTTCCAGTATCGACGACGACTTTTACGATGAGATTGAAGAGATCCTGGTGATGGGAGACCTGGGAATCAACGCCACGACGGCCATCATTGAAGAACTGAAGCGACAGGTGAAGGAGAAGAACATCAAAGAGCCTTCCGCCTGCAAGCAGCTTCTGATCGACAGCATCAAGCAGCAGATGAACGTAGGGGAGACCGCCTATGAGTTTGAGAAACGCAAATCCGCGGTTCTGGTGATCGGCGTCAACGGAGTGGGAAAGACCACCAGCGTAGGGAAACTGGCAGGCAAGCTTACCGACCAGGGGAAAAAAGTGATTCTGGCCGCGGCGGATACCTTCCGCGCCGCAGCGGGAGAACAGCTGACGGAATGGGCCAGACGGGCCGGCGTCGATATCATCGGCGGACAGGAAGGCTCGGATCCCGGCTCCGTCGTATACGACGCCATAGCGGCGGCCAAGGCTCGGAACGCCGACGTGCTTCTGATTGATACGGCGGGAAGGCTGCACAACAAAAAGAATCTTATGAACGAGCTTGGGAAAATAAACCGGATCCTGGAGCGGGAATATCCGGAAGCTTACCGGGAAACTCTGGTGGTCCTGGACGGCACGACGGGACAGAACGCTCTGGCTCAGGCCAGGGAATTCAAGGAGGTCGCGAATATTACCGGGATTATCCTCACGAAGCTGGACGGCACGGCCAAAGGAGGCATTGCGGTGGCGATCCATTCGGAGCTTGGCATTCCCGTGAAATACATCGGCGTAGGAGAATCGATTGAAGATCTTCAGAAATTTGACGCGGACGAATTTGTAAACGCCCTGTTTGACGTAAAAAATGAAACGCATTGATTAGATTACAGAAAAGAGATGGAGAACATGCTGACATTAGAAGCCTTTGAGGAAGCTTCCGAAATTGTAAAAAAAGTGGTTCAGGAGACGAAGCTGGTGTACAGCAGCTATTTCAGCGCCCAGACCGGAAACCGGGTCTACCTGAAGCCGGAAAACATGCAGGTGACAGGCGCCTACAAAATCCGGGGAGCGTACTATAAGATCAGTACGATGTCGCCGGAAGAAAGAGAGAAAGGGCTGATTACCGCGTCAGCCGGAAACCATGCCCAGGGCGTTGCCTATGCGGCGAAAGCGTACGGCTGCAAGGCGGTGATCGTTATGCCGGCCACCACTCCTTTGATGAAGGTGAACCGGACCAAGAGTTATGGAGCGGAAGTGGTGCTCTATGGGGACGTATACGACGAAGCCTGCGAGTATGCGCTCTCCCTGGCCAGAGAGAAGGGATATACGTTTATCCATCCTTTTGACGACCCCGCGGTGGCTACCGGCCAGGGC
>CALWMW010000171.1 GCA_944382085.1 uncultured Lachnospiraceae bacterium
ATCCCCGCGCCGAGATCTTCCGCTCCTTTGTCAGCAGCCTCAGCGAAGAAAAGCACAAGACTGCGGAATTCCGTCTGGCTGCGGCGGTTGAGCGTCTGGCTCCGGAAGTCATCGGGGAGAAACGAAAGATCTACAAGGGCGTCAGCGCCAACGTAGACTTCTACAGCGGTTTCGTCTATCAGATGATGGATCTCCCGGTGGAGCTCTACACGCCCATCTTCGCTATGGCCCGTATCGTCGGCTGGAGCGCGCACCGGATCGAAGAGCTCGCCAACAACGGAAAGATCATCCGTCCCGCGTACAAGAACATCTGCGAGCGCGTGGACTATATCCCTCTGGATCAGCGTTAGGACGCTCAGAAAACAGAGAACCGCGCGGACAAAAGTCCGCGCGGTATTTTTATTACCAGAAACGCTGCATCGCTTTTTTCATGGCGATCGAATACCAGGCCGCAAAAATCAAAAAGACGGCAAGGGTAATCAGGTAGGCTCCTACCGAAGCCGTTCCGGTATAGTCCTGATACAGGGAAAAGCCGCCGCTTGCCAGGGAGGCCAGCCCGAAGGCGATCTGCCGGATTCCGATATACTTCAGAAAGCCCGATACGTCTTTGCATTGATCCGCCTGGAAGCCCTTGGGAAAAAGGACGCTGGATTTCACGGATTTGCTCCGATACATGGACAGATAATTGCAGATCACATAAACCCCGCATCCCGCGATCAGCAGATCCATCAGCATATAGATTGAATTGGATACCATCTCTTCACCTCACGATCGTCAAATTTCCAGGAAATCCAGTACCGCCTGCCGCATCTCTTCCCGGTCGATCACTTTCTTGTGAAGAACAGGGGCGCTGCGCAGCTCTTCCACCGCTTTCGGAATCCGGACCCCGGAAAGGGCGCTGAGTTCTTCGATCAGAGCAAAATCGTCCTTTTCCTCTTCTCCTGGGCGGATGGCTTCCATAACGCTCCTTGCGAACTTAAAGGGACTTGCCGTAGACACAATCAGCCCCGGAGCGGGATCCTTCTGATCCGCCCGGTACCGCTGATATACGCTGGACGCCACTGCCGTATGGGGATCCAGCACGTAGCCGGTCTCCTGGTACATCCGACGGATTTCCGCTTTCGTCTCTTCCTCCGTGGCATATCCCCCCGCGAAATCGCTGAGGTTCTTCAGCATCTCCTGGGAGATCTCATAGGAGCCCTTCTCCCCCAGGGAGCGCATCAGCTCTATGTTTTTCCTGACGTCGTTTCCCGCCAGCCGGTAAATGAGCCGCTCCAGATTGCTGGAAACCAGAATATCCATAGAAGGGGAAATGGTAAGGACAAAATCCCGGTTCTTATCGTACACGCCCGTCCGGAAGAAATCAAAGAGGACTTTGTTCTCATTGGAGGCGCAGATCAGCTTGCCAATGGGAATCCCCATCTCTCTGGCATAATAGGCCGCCAGAATGTTGCCGAAATTCCCGGTGGGAACCGTTACGTTCATTGGAAATCCTTCCTGGAGCTCCCCAGATGCCAGAAGCTTTCCATAGGCGTATACATAATAAACGATCTGAGGAACCAGCCTGCCGATGTTGATGGAGTTCGCGGAGGAAAAGCGGAATCCGGCCTGATCCAGGCGTTCCTTCAAAGCTTCGTCCGCGAAAAGTTCCTTCACGCCGGTCTGGGCGTCGTCAAAATTCCCCCGGATTCCGATGACGCAGGTGTTGCCGCCCTTCTGGGTCACCATCTGCCTTTCCTGAATAGGACTTACGCCGTCCTTGGGATAAAAGACCAGAATCCTGGTTCCCGGAACGTCCGCGAAGCCGGCCAGAGCCGCCTTCCCCGTATCCCCGGAGGTGGCGGTGAGAATCACGATCTCATGGGATTCCCCCTGCTTCCTGGCGGATACCGTCATCAGATACGGCAGGATGGACAAAGCCATATCTTTAAAGGCAATGGTAGCGCCGTGAAACAGTTCCAGATAAAAAGATCCGTCCGCTTTCTGAATCGGCGCGATGGCGGGATCGTCAAATTTTTCATCGTAGGCGGAAGCAATGCAGCTTCTCAGTTCTTCCTCCGTGAAATCCGTAAAAAACTTCTTCATCACAAGATAAGCCGTCTCCTGATAAGACAGCCGGGAAAGGGCAGGAAGCGGCGTATCAAGAGCCGGAATGTGATCCGGAACATAAAGCCCGCCGTCCGGCGCCAGCCCCTGCAGAATCGCCTGGGAGGCCGTAAGGGTATGGGAAGCGTTCCTTGTACTGCTGTATCTGATTTCCATAGCTGAATCTTCCTTTTCTTATTTTTCTCCCAAGTATATCATAAGAAACCGACAGATGCAACTGTTCCGGAAACGCAAAAGGCAGGCTGTTCGCCTGCCTTAAGATTCCTGAAAGGTATAATAATCGTGTCCGCCGTATTCAAACAGCCATACCAGACTGGAATCAAACCAGTTCAGATTTTCCGCAGTCGCAGAGGTTCTCGCCACAAAAAACAGCGCTCCCTGGGAATAATCTTCTCCCAGGAGAACCCGTTCTACCGCTTCAATGGTAGAATCCGTAATGTCGCAGGAATAAATTCTGCCGTCCGAAGTGGGCTGGAACTGTTCGTCCTGCCAGACCACCTCAGAGATCGAATCCGGAAAACGTGAATCCCTCACCCGGTTTAATACGACTCCGGCTACCATCATCTTGCTTATCACATCTCCCCCGGTCGCCTCCGCCTCCACAATCTGAAGAAGCGTGTAGTACTCGTCCCAGGGCAGCTGATTCTCGTGTACGGTCTGCTGCGCGTAATAGCTCAGCTCTTTCGCTTTCCGCGCCCCTTCCTGTATGTTCGTCTGGTGTATAATCCTCCGGTCCACTGCGGTAACGCCCGCCAGGACCTCCGCCTTGGAATCCACCGCGC
>CALWMW010000172.1 GCA_944382085.1 uncultured Lachnospiraceae bacterium
CACATGTTCGGAAAAATGTAAAGGGTTTCTTTAAAAAAATGCATTTTTTTGCCGCAGTTTAAGAATACATTAGGAAACGCCGCCTTTACAAGCCACATGAAATATGTTAAGATTAGGAAAATTGTGTAATGATTCAAACCTCTTTACAAAATTACGACACAAAATTTATGGAGCAGGGGGGGATATGTATGGATCGCATAAGAGAGTGGATTTCCGACAATCTTCGTTACATTTTGCTGGGACTGGCGGTGATCCTTCTTATTGTGATAGCTTTTTTCGCGGTTCGCCTGATTCAGGGGATCGGTTCTGACAAAGAGGAGGAACCGCCGCAGACGGAAGTACAGACAGAGGATACGGCCGAGGACGATTCCAAGGAGGAGGGAGATTTGTCCCTTGTCCGGAACGAAGCCGGCGTGTATGAACTGATCAGCAGTTATTTTACCGCGCTTGAGGATAAGGATATGGATGCGCTTCGCACCCTGCAGGATCCTTTTGTGGAAGCGGACGAGCAGGAGGTGCAGGACAGCGCCATTGAGTCTTACAGCAATATTATCACCTATTCCAAACCGGGGCTGACCGAAGGCTCCTACGTAGTGTACGCCTACGCGGATGAGAAGATTGCCGGAATCGACACGCCGGTTCCCAGCCTTCAGGAGCTGTATGTGGTTACCAACAGCGAAGGGGATCTGGTGATTACCGACAAGGATACCAGCCAGGAACTGATGGACTACATTGCCCAGCGTCAGACGGACGAGGATGTGCAGGCTCTGGTGGAGGACGTAAGCGGCAAGGTTTCCGACGCGGTAGCGCAGGATCCTGATCTGAAGGAGTATGTGAACTCCGTTTCCTCCGGAAACAACCAGGATACTTCCGGGGAGGGCGACGGCGCGGAGGATGGAGAGAACGCGGCGGAAGTTGCGGAAGGTACCGTGATGACGGCGACTACCGCGGTGAATGTACGCAGCGATCCTTCCACGGACGGTACGATTTACGGAAGCCTGATTCAGGGAATGGAGGTAACGGTTCTGGAATCTCTGGATTCCGGCTGGATGCACATTCAGTATAGCATGGACGACGGCACTGTGATTGAAGGATACGTGTCGTCTCAGTACCTGACCAGCGCACAGTAAGAGAAAAGAGCAAAGAAGATTACAGGCGGCGCATCGTGCACTGCATGATGCGCCGGACTTTTCGTGGAGAGACATGGCGGAAGAGAAGATCAGACTGAACAAATATTTAAGCGAAGCCGGCGTCTGTTCCAGACGGGAGGCGGACCGCCTGCTGGAGCAAGGAGAAGTGACGGTGGACGGGCGGAGGGCTTTCGTCGGAGCATCGGTCGCGCCGGGACAGAGCGTAGCGGTAAAAGGAAAACCGGTGAAGAGAGAGCAAAGGCGAGTGCTCCTTGCCCTGTATAAGCCAAGAGGCGTGGTCTGTACCACAGACCGCAGATGGAAGGACAAAACGATAGAGGACATTCTGGATTATCCGGGCCGGGTATTTCCGGTGGGCCGTCTGGATAAAGAGTCGGAGGGCCTGCTTCTTCTGACGAACGACGGCGATCTTCAGGACCGGATTTCCAGAGCCAGATACGGCCATGAAAAGGAGTATCTGGTCACCGTGGACCGGCCGGTAACGGAAGCGTTTCTGACGAATCTGGAGAAGGGCGTGTACCTTCCGGAACTGGAACGCACGACGAGACCCTGCCGCGTTCAAAAAAAAGGAGAATATCAGTTTTCCATCGTTCTGACCCAGGGATTGAACCGGCAGATCCGAAGGATGTGCCAGGCCTTTCATTACCGGGTCAGAAGGCTGGTGAGACTGCGGGTAATGAATATCCTGCTGGGAGAGCTGCGTCCGGGAGAGTACCGGGAAGTGAAAGGCCTTGAGCTGGAGCAGCTGACGCGCGCCCTGACGGCGGAGCAGGGAAGGGAGAAACCATATGGAACAGCAGATTGAACGCATGAAAGAATTGTCCCGGACGTTGAAAGAGGCGTCCAGGGCCTATTACCAGGAAAATAAGGAGCTCATGAGCAACTACCAATACGACAGCCTGTACGATGAGCTGGAGAAGCTGGAGAAGGAGACCGGAATCGTCCTGGCAGGCAGCCCCACCCGTGAGGTCGGCTATGAAGCGGTGGAGGAGCTTGCCAAAGAGCGTCATGCCTCCCCCATGCTTTCTCTGGACAAAACAAAAGAAGTGGAAACCCTGGAAAGCTTTGCGGGCGACCAGACGGTGCTGGTTTCCTGGAAGCTGGACGGGCTCACCGTGGTCCTTACCTATGAAAACGGAAGGCTGGCAAAAGCGGTAACCAGAGGAAACGGCGAGGTGGGCGAAGTGGTGACCAACAACGCCCGCGTGTTTTCCAATATCCCGCTACAGATCTCTTACCGGGGAACGCTGACCCTGCGCGGGGAGGCGGTGATCACATATTCAGATTTTGAAAAGATCAACCAGGAGATCGGCGATGTGGACGCCAAATATAAGAATCCCAGAAATCTCTGCAGCGGTTCGGTGCGTCAGCTGAATAATGAAATTACGGCCAGGCGGAACGTCCGTTTTTACGCCTTCGCCCTGGTAAGCGCTCCGGACGTATCCTTTGACAATTCCAGGGAGCGCCAGTTCCAGTGGCTGAAAGAGCAGGGGTTTGAGGTGGTGGAATATCAGAAGACGGACCGGGTCGGAATGCGAAAGACGGTGGAGTGGTTCGCGGATCAGATTCTGCACTATGATGTGCCCTCGGACGGTCTTGTGGCGACTTATGACGATATTGCTTACGGGCAGTCCCTGGGGAGGACCGCCAAGTTTCCGCGGGATTCCATTGCCTTTAAATGGAAGGATGAGATCCGGGAGACTACGCTTCGGGAAATTGAATGGAGTCCCTCCAGGACGGGCCTCATCAACCCGGTAGCTATCTTTGATCCGGTGGAGCTGGAGGGAACCACGGTAAGCCGGGCCAGCGTACACAACCTCAGCGTCATGCGAAGCCTTGGCCTTGGGATCGGGGACCGGATTACCGTTTATAAGGCGAATATGATCATTCCCCAGATTGCCGAAAACTTGACCCGAAGCGGGAACCTGGAGCTTCCCAAGGTCTGTCCCGCCTGCGGCGGCCCGGTGCAGATCCGAAGCCTGAACGAGGCGGAGACCCTGTATTGTCCCAACGAAGCGTGCAGCGCCAAACGGATCAAAGCGTTTACGCTGTTTGTCAGCAGAGACGCGCTGAATATCGAAGGACTCTCCCAGGCTACGCTGGAAAAGCTGATCGGCCATGGATTCCTTCATTCTTTTGCGGATATCTACCACCTGGAGCGTTTCCGGGAGCGGATCGTAAAGCTGGAAGGATTCGGAGAAAAATCTTTTGACAATCTTCAGGAAAGCATCGAAGCTTCCAGAAATACCACCCTTCCAAGGCTTTTGTACGCCCTGGGGATTCCCGGCATCGGTACGGCCAACGCAAGGCTGATCTGCCGGAATTTCCAATATGACTGGGAAAAAATCCGCAGCTGTACCGTGGAAGAAGTCGCGGCTATCGACGGGATGGGGGAGATTACCGCCCAGGCTTTCTGCAGTTACTTTGAGGACGCGCGGAATCAGGAACTTTTGCATGCGCTGGAGCGGGAGCTTACCATCCGGGAACCGGAGGAAAATCAGAATCCCCAGAGCCTTCAGGGAAAAACCTTTGTGATCACCGGAAGCGTCCTGCAGTTTCCCAACCGTTCCGCGCTGAAGGCCTATATTGAAGAGCGGGGCGGAAAAGTGACCGGAAGCGTGACCGGAAAGACCGATTATCTGATTAACAACGATACCGCTTCCGGCTCTTCCAAGAACCGGAAAGCAAAGGAACTGAAGATTCCGATTCTTTCCGAGGAAGACTTTTTAAAACTGGCAGAAGGAGGAGACAAACATGCCGATCAAAGTGCAGAGTGATTTGCCGGCGAGAGAAATTTTAGAGAGAGAAAATATTTTTGTGATGGATGAGCACCGGGCCGTGCATCAGGACATCCGACCGATTCAGATCGCGATTCTGAATCTGATGCCGTTGAAGGAGGAGACGGAGCTGCAGCTTCTGCGCTCTCTGTCCAATACGCCCCTGCAGGTGGATGTGACCTTCGTAAAGGTCAGCTCCCATGAGTCCAAGAACACCTCCACCAGCCATCTGAATAAGTTTTATGTGGAGTTTTCCGAGATCTGCCACAAGCGGTACGACGGCATGATCATCACCGGGGCTCCCGTGGAGATGCTGGAATTTGAAGAGGTGGATTACTGGGAAGAGCTTACCAGGATTATGGACTGGACGGAAAAGAATGTGACTTCCTCGATTTTCCTCTGCTGGGCCGCTCAGGCCGGTCTGTATCACTTCTACGGACTGCAGAAGAGGCTTCTGGACAAGAAGAAGTTCGGATTGTTCTGGCACAGGGTACTGAACCGCAAGATCCCTCTGGTACGCGGATTTGACGATATGTTCCTGGCTCCTCATTCCAGACATACCGAGGTGCCTATGGAAGCGATTCGAAGCTGCCCGGCCCTGACGGTCCTGGCGGAGTCGGAAGAAGCCGGCCTTTTTCTGGCTATGGCGGACGAGGGAAAGAAGATTTTTGTTATGGGGCATCCGGAATACGATCGGGTGACGCTGGACGGAGAATACCGCAGGGACCTCTCCAAGGGGCTTCCCATCGATCTTCCAAAGAATTATTACCGGGACGACGATCCGTCCAATAAGCCGCTCCTTCTGTGGAGGGCTCATGCCAACAACCTCTATACCAACTGGCTGAATTATTATGTATATCAGATCACTCCCTACGATCTGCAGGGAACTCCCTTTTAAGAAAAAGGACGCATTCGCGTCCTTTTTCCAGAATCAGTTTTTAAAATTCCGCACGGCATTGTGAAGGTTTTTCTCATCATCCTGGAGCTGATCTGCCTTACGGTGATGGGATTTTTCATGATGAAACTCCAGACAAGCCTTTCTTTGAAGAGCTACCGTCTCGATATGGAAAAGGAGATCCAGGAGATGGACCGGCTGCTGGCGGACGGGAAGGAAGAGGAAGCCCAGACGATCGCCACCGACAACGCCATCTACCAGTCCAAGGCGGAGAGCATTGCCTTTATGGCGAACCATGAAGACGGGTTCGAGGCCACGGACGCCAAGATGAGAGAGTACGCCGATCTTCTGGATGTGGACAATGTTCTGATTGTGGACCGGGAGGGAAATCAGCTGGCGAAGGCTGCGGATACAGAAGCAGATTTTACCTATGAGCGGTACAACCAGCTGCGGACGGTATTTACTACCGGAGAGCCTTCCGAACCATATGTTCTCCATCTCCAGTCAGAGCTATGAAATCCTGTACCATCCCAACGAGGCCATGATCGGCAGGGACGCCCTCAGCAGCGGAATTTCCGTCAGCGATCTGGAGGACGGAAACTTTTCCTGGATGACGCTGAACGGCAAGCGGTTTTACGCAGGCGTAACGGAGCTTGACCGGGTTTATTATATCGCCGCGGTGCCGGAGGCGGAAATCGAGGGCGCGCGTAACCCTACCGTGGGCATCATTCTCTTTATTTTCTTTGCGGTCATGACCATCGTGATTACCTACGGCGTACTGGTTATGTACGATTACGAGAAAAAGGGAGACCAGGGACTTGCCTACGTGAAGCTGGGGCGTCTGGGATACAATAAGGTGGTCGGCGGGAAAACCGTTTCGCTGTCTGTGGTGGGGCTTCTGTTCCTTCTGGTGGTTACCTACTACATGCAGACGCTGTTTGCCCTGTCCAACCAGTCCATCAGCAACCATCAGCGCGTCAACGATGTGGAAGAGACGATCCTTCGCTATGAGAGCCAGGAAGAGACTCTCCGGGAACAGTACAACGACTGGTATCTGAGCAAATGCCAGACGGCCGCTTATATCATAGAGAACAATCCAAGCCTGGCGGAGCGGGAGACGCTCAAGCTTCTCGCGGATACTCTTCAGGTTACCAACATCTATGTGTTTGACCAGACCGGTACGGTGACGGCCACCAGCTCTACCTACGACCGGTTCCAGGTCAGCCAGGAAGAGGGAGACCAGTCCTATGAATTCAACAAGCTGCTTGCCGGCGGAGATTATCTGATTCAGGAAGCCCAGCCGGACGAAGCTTCCGGAGAGTTCTACCAGTACATCGGCGTTTCCATGCACAATGCGGAGGGAAGCGTAGACGGTTTCGTTCAGATCGCCATCCGTCCGGAGCGGCTGGAAAACATTCTGGAGAATATGCAGATCTCCAATGTGCTGGACAGCGTTCAGGTAGGAGGAAACGGGTTTGCCTTTGCGGTAAACAAGGAAGACAGTACCTTCGTGTATTATCCTCAGACAAGACTGATCGGCAAAAAAGCCACGGATTACGGAATCCTGGAAAAGCAGCTCAAGGACGGCTACACGGATTACCTTACCATCCAGTCCCAGCGGTATTACTGCGCTTCCGTGGATACCGGAGATATCCTTGTCTATGTAGCGGTGCCGGAGGAAGATCTTATGTCTGAACGGATTCCTCTGACTTTGACCTGCGGCGGCATCTGTCTGGTCAGCCTGATCCTGATCTATCTCTTCCTTTCCTTTGACGGGTACCGGAACGCTCTCATCGTAGAGTCCGCGGAGGAGGCCGGAAAGGATGGCAAGAGGAAACGTATGATCGACGTAGTGATGCCGGACGGCCGGGTCAAGAAAACCGAGTCCGCTTCCAGCCGCTGGATGTTTATGGGAATGTCCTGGAGCGAAAAGACGCCGGAACAGCGGATCGCCACGGTAGTGCGTACGCTTTTCGGTATTCTGGCTATCGTGGTGTGCGCGATTATCCTTTTCCGGGAAAAGCTTCTGGGCGAGGATTCCATCTTCGGCTACGTAATTTCTGGGAAGTGGGAGCTTGGCCTGAATATCTTCTCCATCACGGCTTCCATTATGATCATCTGCGTGGTGATGACCGCCACCACGCTGCTTAAAAAGCTGCTGCGCCTGCTTTCCAGGGCCTTCAGCGCCAGAGGCGAGACGGTCTGCCGCTTGATTGCCAGCTTCGTCAAGTATGTTTCCATCATTGTGATGGCATATTACTGCTTCGGCCTGTTCGGCGTAGATACCGCCACGCTTCTCGCTTCCGCGGGAATCCTGTCCATCGCCATCAGCCTTGGAGCGAAGGATCTTGTCTCAGACCTGTTATCCGGACTTTTCATTATTTTTGAAGGGGAATTCCGGGTGGGAGACATTGTCATGATCGGAGACTGGAGAGGAACGGTACTGGAGATCGGCGTCCGCACCACAAAGATTGAGGACGCCTCCCAGAACATCAAAATCATCCGCAACAGCAACGTGACCGGCGTGATTAACATGACCAAACATAAATCTTACGCTGCCTGCGATGTGGGTATCGAGTATGGGGAATCTCTGGAGCGTGTGGAATCCATTTTTGAGGAAGAGTTCCCCAACATTCGGGCGCACCTTCCGGCGATCCAGGACGGACCGTTCTACAAAGGCGTTGTTTCCCTGGGAGACAACAGTGTAAATGTGCGGATTGTGGTGCAGTGCAATGAGACGGACCGCGCTCAGCTGGAGCGGGATCTGAACCGGGAAATGAAGCTTTTGTTTGACAAACACAACATTAACATTCCGTTCCCGCAGGTGGTAATCAACAAACCCATTGAATTCCAGAAAGCTACGGTAAGGCAGAAAATCCGGGCGCAGATTTTCAATGAGGAACAGAGAGAATCCGCCAAAGAGCTGGGGAACGACGAAGACGAACCGAGATAAGAAGAAGGGGCTTCCGCGATGCGGAGGCTCTTTCTTTCTGGAAAAAATTGACAATCCCATACCGGAACGCTACAATAGAATACGAGGTGAACGTATGGGGAACACATTGGGAAATCATAAAAAACGGCGGGGGAAATCCTATCTTTTCTATGCGCTTCTCGCCCTGGAACTGTTCATGTCCTTTTCCTTTTTGGGATATCTGCATCTGGAGCCGATTTCTCTTACCTTTGTCTATATTCCGGTGCTGGCGGCGGGATGTCTTCTCGGCCCCAAAGAAGCCACGCTGGTGGGGGCTGTATTCGGCCTTGCTTCCATGTGGAAGGCATCTGCTTTCTATGTAGGGGCGGGAGACGCGGTCTTTTCTCCTTTCTTCAGCGGGAAACCGCTGGAAAGCGTATGGCTGAGCGTGGGATGCCGGACGCTGTTCGGACTTCTGTCCGGGCTTCTCTATCAGGCCGCCAGAAAATCCAGGCATCCCGCGGCGGGAATACTTCTTGTGACTTCTTTTGGCAGAGTGCTGCACAGCTTTCTGGTTTATTCCAGCATGGGACTCTTTTTTCCGGAGACCGGATTTCACGGGAGAAACGCTTGGGAAGACGTTTTTCAGGCGGAGTTTCTGATTTCCACCGTCGTGGTAGACGCCGTGATCCTGCTTACCTATCTTGCGCAGAACTCCCGGAGAGGCCAGGCATTTAAGGAACGGATGGAACGTGCGGATGAGCTGGGCGCTTCTGTTTCGCCCAAAAGGAAAATCTGGCTTCTTCTGTTCGCGTCTCTGCTTTTTGCCGCGTACTGTGTGGCCGTCTATTTTACGAATCGTATGGACAGCGTGCTGCGCTGGCACGGGCTGGATCTTTCCGAACATGCGGCCAGAGATCTGATGCACATTCAGATTCAGTTTCTCTTAGGCGTGCTGTCCCTGACTTTTCTGGTGTTTCTGTTTCTTACCCTGTATCAGAAAAATCTCAGCTTTCTGTATTATGAAGCGAAGCTGGACGGCCTTACGGGTCTTTTGGGCCGCACGCAGTTTTTCCAGACAGGGAAACGGCTGCTGGAGGAGATTCCGGCGCGCCCTTCCGGAAGGAACGGGTGTTTTATTATCCTGGATCTGGATGAATTTAAAGAGATTAACGACCGTTTCGGACATCCGGAAGGAGACCGGGTACTGCGTCGCGTGGGAGAGATTTTGAACGAATGTTTTGCTTCCAAAGGGATCAGCGGCCGCCTGGGAGGCGACGAGTTTGTGGTTCTGGTGGTTCAGCCTTTGGAACAGGAGGAGATGAAGGACCTGCTTCGCCGTTTGAAGGAAGAAGTGAATCGGATTCCCTGCAAGGAGAAGACGGTCTCCTGCAGCATCGGCGTGATTCCGGTGGAGGAGGGATACACGGTGGAAGAGCTTTACCGAAACGCGGATCATCTTCTTTATGAAGCAAAGAAAAACGGAAAAAACCAGTTTGTTTTCGGATACCGCTACCGGGATCGGGAAGCATAGGAAAACGGGCTGCCAAAAGGAAAGAGCGTTCCTTTCGGCGGCCCGTATTTTTTAAGATGGAAGATTCAAGGAGCTTCCTTGGAGATTACCGTACCGGTCTTTCCAAGGTAAGCTTCCTTTGCCTTGTCGATGGAGGTAATGATGGCTTTTCTGCCGGGTTTCTGAGAGACAAAGTGCATGGCCGCCTCAATCTTGGGCAGCATTTTGTTTTCGCCGAATTCCTGATTCTCGATGTGGATCCGGGCCTCCTCCGGCGTCAGGTGCTTCAGAAGAAGGGGCGTCTTGGACGAATAGCGGATGGCGACGTATTCCTCATTGGTCAGAATCATCAGAAGATCCGCGTCGGTGAGATCCGCCAGGCGGCCGCTCACCAGATCCTTTTCAATTACGGCGCTGGCCCCCTTCAGCCGCGTTCCCTGCTTCAGGACGGGAATTCCGCCGCCTCCCGCGGCAATCACAATGCATCCGGCGTCCGCCAGCGCCTGAATGGCGTCGATCTCGATGATCTCCCTGGGTTTTGGGGACGCGATGATCCTGCGGAAGCCTTTTCCCGGCTCTTCCGTCACATAATTTCCTTTGCGCTCTTCTTCGGCGGCTTCCTCCGGGGAAAGGACGCGTCCGATGACCTTTACCGGATGATAAAAGGCCTCGTCATAGGGATCTACGGCGACCTGGGTCAGGACGGTCACCACCGACCGGTAAATCCCCCTGGCCAAAAGCTCGCTGCGCAGAGCGTTCTGGATATCATAGCCAATGTAGCCCTGGCTCATGGCGGAACAGATGGACATGGGGGCTCCCTGGGTATGATGAAGCTTCGCGTATTCGTTTAAGGCGGTATGAATCATGCCTACCTGGGGGGCGTTGCTGTGGGTGATCATCAGCTGCGCGCCTTCCTCTGTCAGATCCGCCAGAATTCTGGCGGAAGCTTTTACCGCTTTCTGCTGTTCCGGAAAGGTTGTTCCCAGCGCGCGGTGGCCCAGAGCCACCACCACTTTTTTCTTCATATTACGATCCTCGCATTTCATAATGATACGGTTTTATTATAGCTTTGGAAAATCGAAAAATCAATTGCCAGTAAGAAATAGGCGTCATATTTTATTTTTCTTTCCCATATACTGAACTAACGAAAGAAAGGCCCGTCCAGGCAGGAAGGGAGAGGAGCAGAATGCCCGGAGACGACTTTTTTGGCATCCTGGCGGATCCGGTACAAAACCTTCTGATCAAGGGAGGGATCCAAAGGGAGTATCTGCAGGAAGTGAGACTGCGGGCGGGAAGTCCGCTTTTTTTAAGATATCAGAACCGGGAGATTTCCTTGAACCGGGATGGACAGCCATGCCGGGACTGGAAAGACGCGTACCGGATCCGGATGGAAGAAGTGCGGGAGACGCTGGAATATCTGTCCGGATACTCCATGTACGCTTTTGAGGATGAGGTGAAACAGGGGTATTTTACGATACCGGGAGGCCATCGGGTGGGACTGGCCGGTAAGGTGGTGGCAGAAGAGGGGAGGATCCAGTGCGTGCGTCAGATTTCCTTTCTGAATATCCGTCTTTCTCATCAGATTTTAGGCTGCGCGGAACCGGTTCTTCCTTTTCTCATTCAGGAAGGACAAGTCAGCCATACGCTCATCGTCTCGCCTCCTGGGGCGGGGAAAACCACGCTGCTTAGGGATCTGATCCGGCTGATTTCCAACGGGGTTCCCGGACTTCCGGGCCGGAACGTGGGAGTGGCGGATGAAAGGTCGGAGCTTGGCGGCGCGTATCTTGGCGTTCCGCAGAATGATCTCGGCGTTCGCACAGACGTTCTGGACGGATGTCCCAAAGGACTTGGCATGACCATGCTCCTTCGCTCCATGGCGCCTCAGGTAATCGCGGTGGACGAGATCGGAAGCGAACGGGACGCGGAGGCTTTGGAGAACGTCCTTTACTCCGGTTGTAAAATCCTGGCAACGGTACATGGCAGTTCCCTGGAAGAGATAAAGAAAAAGCCTTTGATTCGCCGTATGATGGAAGGACGGGTTTTTGAGCGCTATGTGCTCCTGGGCTTTTCTCCTAGGGCCGGCAGCGTTCGGAAAATTTTGAACGGGCAGGAAGAAACGATTTTCTGCGGGAAGCCGTGAATCCCTTTTTTTTACGCGCCGCGGGAGCTCTTCTGCTTTTTGCCTCCTGCTTTCTTTTTGGCGTTTCCTGCGAGACCAGGCTGAAAAGGAGATGGATGATCCTGCGGGAATTCTTAGAGTTTTTCCGCTATCTGGAGCGGGAAACGTCCCGGCGGAGGACGCCGCTTTGGGAAGCCATGGAACTTGGGGCGAACCGATGCCGGACCGAAGTGCGGGAGGTGCTGCTTTTCGCGGCAGAACAGGTCCGGGAAAGAAAGGGAGGCGAGTTTGTCCGGATCTGGGAGACGGCGGTTTTCGAGAAGCTTGGAAGAGATCTGACGGGAGAAGAAGCGTTTCAGGCGATCCTTCAGTCCGCCGGCGCGCTTTGCGGTTCTGACCTGGTTTTGCAAAGAGAGCTCCTCTCTCAGTGCGCGGACCGGTTCGCCCTGCTGGAGGAGGACGCGCGGAAGGATTACCGGAGCCGGGGAACGCTGTTTCGCAGGCTGGGGGCTGCCGCTGGGATTTTTCTGATTCTGATTTTTTTATAAATCACGTAGGAATGTGAGGACAGGAAATGAGCGTAAACCTGATATTCAAGATTGCGGCGGTGGGAATTCTGATTTCGGTGCTGACGCAGATCCTCAAGCAAAGCGGAAGAGAAGAGCATGCGTTCATCACCGGAATCGCCGGCCTTGTCTTGGTGCTGTTTTGGCTGGTGCCCTACATCAGCCAGCTCTTTGAAACGGTAAAATCTTTGTTCGCTCTGTGAGGAAAACGCCATGGACATTCTGAAAATTGCCTGCCTGGGACTCTCCGGCGTGATGGCGGGACTCCTTTTAAAACAGGCCAGATCCCCCTTAACGGAGCTGGTCAGTCTGTCCGCCTGTCTTCTGATTATTTTTTACAGCGTTACGAAGCTGAGTTTTGTACTGGAACTCATAGAAACTGCGGGGAGTTACCTTTCTCTGGAGGAAAGCTACCTGAAAATCCTGATGAAAATTGTAGGGATTACGTACGTGGCGGATTTTTCCGCCGCCCTGTGCAGAGACGCCGGATATTCCGCCGTGGCTTCTCAGATTGAAATTTTCGGGAAAATTTCCATTCTGGCTGTGAGTTCGCCGATACTCATGGCTCTTCTGGAAACCATATTTTCTTTCTTGGACGGGTGAGCGCATGAAAAAAATGATCTGGATCCTTTTTCTTCTGATCCTGTTTGGGACAAAGACCCATGCCGAGGAGGAGATTCTGAACAATGCGGATTTACAGGAAATCGAAGCGGCGCTGAAAGAGATTCCGGGAACGGAGTCCTTTTCCTTTCGGGAAACGCTGTCCGCGTTCTTAAAAGGAGAAATCCCCTTTCACCTGGAGGAAGTAGGGAAGGCCTGCGGGGAGCTTTTTTTCTCGGAGTTTTCCGGACAGAAACGCCTGGCTTTGCAGATCATTTTCCTGGCCCTGGCGTCCGCTGTTTTCTCCAATTTTATTAAAATATTTGAAAACAGCCAGATCGCGGCCATTGGGTTTTACATGATTTATCTTTTGATTTCCACCCTGCTTTTGAGATCCTTCGTATCCATGAATGAGATTGCCTGAATCGCTTTTTCTTCTCTGCTTTCTTTTTTGAAGGTCCTGCTTCCGTCCTACCTTCTTACCATTGTTTTTTCCTCCGGTTCGGTCACTGCCATGGGCTTTTATGAAGCCACTCTGGCAGGCATTTTTCTTCTGGAAAACGCTCTGGTGAAGCTTCTTTTGCCGGCGGTCAATTATTATCTGGTGCTTCTCCTTTTGAACCAGCTGTCCAAGGAAGACTATTTTTCCAGGCTGGCTGAGCTGTTTGAACTTCTGATCAACTGGGGCGTCAAGACGGTAATGGGAATTGTCATCGGGCTGCAGACGGTGCAGTGTCTGATTTCCCCGGCGGTGGACTCCCTGAAAAATTCCGCCCTGCGTCGCCTTGGGAAATCCATTCCGGGAATCGGAAACGCCTTTGACGCGGTATCGGAGACGGTCACAGGATCCGCAGTTATTTTAAAGAACGCGGTGGGAGCGGCCGGTATGACGGCGATTCTGGCCATCTGCCTGCTTCCGGTCCTCAAGCTTCTGGTCAGCGTGCTTCTCTTTCGGCTGCTCTGCGCCGTGATTCAGCCGGTATGTGAGAAACGTATGGTGGAATGTGTCGCCAGCATTTCCCGCGGATCGTATCTGATTATGAAGATCCTGCTGTCCGGGGCGGCGATTTTCCTGGTTTCCATCGCCATGGTCACCGCGGCGCTGAAAGGAGGATGAACTTTGCGGGAATGGATTCAGTCTGTCGTAGCCTGCGCCTGCATCGTCACAATGCTCCTCCATCTGATCCCGGAGGGAAAGTTTCTCAAATATGTAAAATTTTACTCCGGGCTGCTCCTTCTGCTGGCGGCCTTAAAACCGGTTCTGGATTTTCTGGGAAAAGACGGAGAACTCTCCAGGCTGGTCGGACTGGAAATTCTAAAGGAAGAAGTCTACGACATGGAAACCTCGGTGAAGGGGATGGCGCAGTTGAAAAACGACGCGCTTCTTTCCGCTTTCCGCCAGGAGATCTGCCGGCAGGTAGAAGAGATCGCCTCCATCTGGGGAGCGTCGGCAGAAAACATAGCGATCGTCTTTGACGGGGAGGACGCTTTTCGGATTCAGGAGCTCTCTTTTTTCCTGAACCTCCCAAAAGACGTGGACGCTTCCGTTTCAGAGGAGATTCAGAATGAAATTCAGGGACTTTATCTGCTGGAGAGAGGGCAGATTCACATAGAGAAGCGGGAGGGACAGGGATGATGACGCAATGGGCAAAATGGGCCAGAAAACTGAAAAAAGAGCAGATCCTTCTTTTGCTTCTGGCAGGGCTTCTCCTTCTGGCGGTATCCTTTCCCTCCGGGGAGGATACTCCGGCCTCCGAAACCGAGCCTGCCGCAGAAGGTTTGTCCCAATCCCGGCAGTCCTACTGCGAAGAACTGGAAGAGAAACTGGCCGCCGCACTGGAAAAAGTAGAGGGGGTAGGAAGGACTTCTGTGATGATTACGCTGAAATCGGACGGGAAAAAGCTGGTGGAAAAGGACGCGGAGCGCACGGAGAGCCGGGAAGAGAGGGGGCAGGAGGAGAGCGGCTCTTCCCTGGCAAACGTTCAGGAACGAAACAGCACCGTCTATGAAAAGAACGGCCAGGGCGGGGAGACGCCTTATGTGACGGAGACGCTGGAACCGGAAATCAGCGGCGTCCTGGTGGTGGCGGAGGGCGGCGGCCGGATCAAAACGGTGCAGGAGATTACAGACGCCGTTATGGCATTATTTGGAGTGGAGGCGCATAAAATCAAAGTAATGAAGATGGAATGAGGAGGATACATGAAAAAAAAAAAAAAAAAGAACCAGATCATCATTACCACACTTGCAGTGATGGTCGCCGTGGCCGGATATCTGAACTATTCCGGGAGAATCCTGGAAGAGGAAGCCGATCAGGCCAACGCGGACGACAGCGCGGTTCTTCTGACAGAAGAGGATTCTCCTGGAGGGACAGATTCGTATACGGAAATCGCCAGCCTGGACGGGGAGGAAACCGATGAAGAAGCATCGCCGGAAAGCGAGGCGCAGGTGGGCGAGGCGGTTCTGGCCAGCGCTTCTGCAGGCGACAATCTCGCGGCGGCGGCCAGGCTGAACCGGGAACAGGTACGGGCGAAAAGCAAGGAAGAGCTGCTGGCAGTGGTGAACAACGAGAACCTTGGGGAAGCGGAAAAGCAGGAAGCGGCGGCCGCGATCACAACCATGGCGCAGACGGCGGAACAGGAGGCGGCTGCGGAGCTGCTTTTGGAGACGAAGGGGTTCGCGGACAGCATCGTAAGCATTACCGACGGAAAAGCGGACGTGGTGGTAAACGAGACGCAGCTGAGCGAAGCCCAGAGAGCGCAGATTGAAGACGTGATAAAACGGAAAACCAATATTTCCGGCGAAAACATTGTGATTACTCCGGGGAAAGCCGGAGAAGAAGATCAGCAGGAAACGGAAGCGGCAGAGGAATAAGGAGAGGGGCAGCTGTCAGGAGCAGTTGCCTTTTTCTTTTGCGTTGCGTAAAACATTTTGATTTAAATGTGGATTTTTTCAGAATATTATGGTAAAATATCCATACTACAATTAGATTTTTTCAAAAGGAGGAAAGCGACTATGAAAAAGAAATGTTTGTCTTTGCTGCTTGCCGGCGCTATGGTTCTCTCCATGGCATCTGTGGGGATGACTGCCTCAGCAGAGGAAGACACCATTAGAGTAGGTATGGTTACGGATGTTGGAGGCGTGAACGACGGATCCTTCAATCAGTCGTCTTGGGAAGGCCTTCAGAGAGCCATGGACGAGTTGGGGATTGAAGCGGACTATTTGGAATCTGCTACCGATGCGGACTATGCTACGAATATCGAGACTTTCATCGACGAGGAGTACGATCTCATTATCTGTGTGGGATACATGCTGGCGGACGCCACGAGAGCGGCGGCGGAGGATTATCCGGAGCAGAAGTTCGCCATCATCGACGATTCCACCTGTTCCGATCTTGACAATGTCACCTGTCTGATGTTCGAGCAGGCGCAGGCGTCCTACCTGGTGGGATATGTGGCCGGTCTGACCACCGAGTCCAATACCGTAGGATTCGTCCTGGGTATGTCTACGGATACCATGAACCAGTTCGGATACGGCTATCTGGCCGGCGTTCTGGATGCCAATCCCGAAGCGACGATTCTCCAGCAGAACGCGAACTCCTTCAGCGACACGGCTACGGGCAAATCCATGGCTACGGCTGAGATCACAGGCGGAGCGGATATTATCTTCCACGCGGCCGGAGCTACCGGACTTGGCGTAATCGAAGCCTGCACGGAGAACGGAATCTGGGCGATCGGCGTAGATACGGACCAGAGCTCCATCGCTCCTGAGACGATCCTGACTTCCGCGATGAAGCGTGTGGACAATGCCTGCTACGACATTTCCAAACAGTGCCTGGAGGGTACCCTTGAGGGAGGCGTCGTGACGTATGACCTTGCTTCCGCAGGCGTTGACATCGCGCCCACCACGGACAATCTCTCCGAGGATGTACTGGAAGCAGTGAACGAAGTAAAAGAGCAGATTGTGAACGGAGACATTACAGTTCCTTCTACACAGGAAGACTTTGAGGCGGCATACGGAGACATCTACGAGCTTGACTGATGTGTGAGGGAGAGCCGTAAATTACACAAAATAGGCGGAATGGGGGCGTTGGGGACAATGCCCCGTTCTGCTGTTAGGAGGAGATCGCTTGGGTAGAGTTGGACACATGGATAAGAATACGGTGGTCATCGCCATGAAGGATATCGTAAAAAAGTTCGGGGACTTCGTGGCCAACGACCATATCAATCTCACGGTTTATAAAGGAGAGGTGCACGCGATCCTGGGGGAGAACGGAGCCGGGAAGAGCACCCTGATGAACGTCCTTTACGGTTTATACCGCCCTACGTCCGGGCAGATTGAGGTAAAAGGGAAAGCGGTAAGCATCAGCAGTCCCGGCCATGCCATCGAACTGGGAATCGGTATGGTCCATCAGCACTTTATGCTGGTGCAGCCTTTCACAGTTACAGAGAATATTGTCCTGGGAATGGAGCCGAAAAAAGGGCTGATGGTAGATTTGAAGGAAGCCAGACGGAAGGTGGTGGAGCTCTCGGAGCGCTACCACATGAAAGTAGACCCCGACGCCAGGATCGAAGATATCTCGGTGGGAATGCAGCAGCGCGTGGAGATCCTGAAGGTGCTTTACCGTGGAGCGGATATTCTGATCCTGGACGAGCCCACGGCGTCCCTGACGCCCCAGGAGATCAGCGAACTGATTGAGATCATCGGCCATCTCACCGCAGACGGGAAATCTGTGATTCTGATTACCCATAAGCTGAAGGAAATCAAAGCCGCGGCGGATACCTGTACCATTATCCGCCAGGGGAAATACATCAGCACGGTGGACGTCAGCGAGGTGAATGAAAACGAACTGGCCTCCATGATGGTGGGAAGAGACGTCGCCTTCCAGGTGGAGAAGAAGCCTCTCGTTCCCGGAGAAGTGGTGCTGGAGGTCAGAGACCTGAAAGGAAAGGATTACAGAGGCGTACAGATTCTCAAAGGCCTGAATCTTTCCGTCCGCCAGGGCGAGATCGTGGGACTGGCAGGCGTGGACGGAAACGGACAGACGGAGTTCGTGGAGATCCTTACCGGCCTTCGCAAGGCGGATTCCGGGGAAGTGAGGATTCACGGAAAGGACGTCTTCAACGCTTCGCCCAAGGCCTGTTTTGACAGCGGGATTACCAGTATTCCCGCGGACCGTCAGAAATACGGGCTGGTACTGGATTTTTCCGTGGCGGAGAATCTGATCCTGCAGAAGTTCCATACAAGTGAATTTTCCAGCCACGGCATTTTAAAGCGGGACAAGATTGAGAGCCATGCCAGAGAGCTGATTGAGAAATTTGACGTCCGTCCCTCCGGATGTGAGAACCGGCCGGCCGGCACGCTGTCCGGCGGGAACCAGCAGAAGGTCATTATTGCCAGGGAGATCACCAACAATTCGGAACTTCTGATCGCGGTGAATCCCACCAGAGGACTGGACGTGGGCGCGATTGAATTTGTCCACAGATACCTGGTGGAGCAGAGAAACAAAAACAAGGCGGTTCTTCTGGTTTCCTTTGAGCTTGATGAAATTATGAGCCTGTCCGACCGGATCGAGGTTATTTTTGACGGACACATCAGCGGCAGCGTGGCAGGAAAAGATGCGGATGAGAATGAACTTGGACTAATGATGGCGGGAGGTGCAGTACGTGGATAAGAAAAAAGGAATTCTCCAGGGCAATGCCTTCTATACGCTGCTGTCGATCCTGGTAGGCTTTTTTGTGGGAGCGATCCTTTTGTTCCTGGCCGGCATCAGTCCGGGAGAAGCTTACGGACAGCTGTTTGAAGGTGTGTTTGGAAATCTGAAGAACATCGTGTGGGCTTTTATTTACGCGAGCCCTCTGATTTTTACGGGACTGAGCGTTGCCTTTTCCTTTAAGACCGGCGTTTTTAACATCGGAGCGGAAGGGCAGTTCGTTGTGGGTTCTCTTGCCGCCTGCGCGGTGGGAATTCTTGTAAAGCTGCCTCCGGCGCTTCACATCCCCCTCTGTATGCTGTCCGCGGTGGCGGCCGGAGCCGTATGGGGAAGCGTGGTGGGGCTTCTCAAGGTAAAAAGAGGAATCAACGAAGTGCTCTCCTTTATTATGTTTAACTGGATCGCTTACTATTTTTCCAATTACGCGGTGAATCTGCAGATCCTCCACAAGGAAGGAGGCGGGGAAGCCACCAAGGATATCCTGGATTCGGCGTCCATTGTATTTCCGGATGTGATCCGCGATTTTCTTGGCAAAAACCGGAACGCCAATTTCGGCTTCCTCCTGGCGGCAGCCGCGGCGGTGCTGATCTGGTTTATCATCCGGAAAACCACCCTTGGCTACAAGCTCAGGGCGGTAGGCTACAACAATTATGCCGCCCAGTACGGCGGAATCAATTCGGACCGGGCCGTGATGACGGCCATGGCGATTTCCGGCGGCCTTGCGGGGCTGGGCGGAGCGGTTCAGCTTATGGGGATGTCCATGAGAATCAGTCAGTTCGCCTCCCAGGAAAGCTACGGCTTCCAGGGGATTACGGTGGCGCTGATTGCCGGATCCAATCCCATCGGCTGTATCTTCTCCGGACTGTTTTACGGGGCGATGAAGTACGGCGGGACGAAGCTGAGCCTGGTGGACGCGCCCTCGGAAGTCGTGGATATTATAATGGGAACGATCATTTTCTTTATTGCGATTTCTCATGTTCTTCGTAATCTGATTCTCAGCAGGAAAGGGGGAAAAGCTTAATGGATACCATTATTTCTGATCTTGGACTCGTGATTAACGCGACTTTAATCGCAATGCCGCCCCTTCTTTACGCTGCCCTGGGCTCCTGCTTCTCAGAAAGAAGCGGCGTGATCAACATCGGAATCGAAGGAATGATGACCATCGGCGCTTTTGTGGGAGTGGTGGTCGCGTACTTTACGGGAAATCCCTGGTTTTCCTTCCTCTGCGGCGGACTTGCGGGAGCCGTGTTCGGCCTTCTCCATGCCGTCGCCTGTGTCAGTTTCGGAGCGGATCAGACCATTTCCGGTACCGCCATTAATTTCCTGGCGCCCGGTCTTGCCATCTTCCTGTGCAAGGCGATGTTCGACGGTTCTTCGGATTCCCCGTCCATCGATACGGCAAGCAAGCTTCCCAGGCTTCTGGACGGCGTGTTCCCGGTAGGATCCTTCTGGAACAACGTGCTGAACACGTATTCCGCCGCCTATCTGGCCTTCGTCGCCGTGCTTGTGGTGTGGTTCGTCTTTTACAAAACCAGATTCGGGATGCGGCTGCGGGCAGCCGGAGAACACCCGGAAGCCTGCGCGACCCTTGGCATCAACGTTTTCCGGATCCGCTACATCTGCGTGATCCTTTCCGGTTTCCTTTCCGGACTGGGCGGCGCTTATGTAACGCTGGCTACCGTCAGCCAGTTCCGTCCGGCCATCATTGTAGGACAGGGCTTTATCGCCATCGCGGCTGTGATCTTCGGCAAGTTCAGCCCCCACGGCGCCATGCTTGCCTGCCTTCTCTTTGGACTCTGCACCGGACTCCGCACCATTGCAAGCCAGGGCAACTGGATTTCCCCGAATCTGATCTCCATGATCCCCTATGTGGTGACGGTGATTACTCTTGTGCTTTTCGTGGGACATGCCAGAGTGCCTGCGGCAAACGGAAAACCTTTTGAAAAATCAAAATAACGTTTTTGGTACGCTCCGGGAGAGAATCTTTCTCCCGGAGTTTTATTTTTGTGCTTGAAGGTTTCGGGAAGACTGGGTATAATCGATAACGGTAACGGACAGGAAAGGAGATCCTTTATGGATTTTTGCGCATTAACAGAAAGGATTTTACGAAACTACTTTTCAGGTACCGAAGAGGAAACGCGGGAGCTTCTCCGTTCGATCGATCCGGAATGCGTGATCATCGGCACGGGAGGACATGAATTTTACCTTGGAAGCCGTCCGTTTCTTCTGGCTATGGGGGATGAGGTAAAGGAACGCGAAAACATTGCCTTTTCTTTTAAGGACTTCTGGTGCGAGGAGAAAAGGCTGTCGGAGGACGTCTGTCTGGTCTACGGCAAACTCTATCTCTGGTGGGAAAGCGAGGACCGGAAGGTGAGAATTGACATGGACAGCCGCTTTTCCATACTATACCGAAGAAGAGAGGACGGATGGAAGATCGTTCACGTCCATCAGTCTTTGCCGAATCCGGAACAGATGGAAGGAGAATATTATCCGAAAACGCTGACCGAACAGGTAAAGGAAGTGACAAACCTGGCGGATCAGATGAGGAGGCTGGCTCAGAAGGACGGCCTGACCGGCGTGATCAATTACCGCGCCTTTGAGGAACTCTGGGATTCCGCCTCCAAGGAGGACGGCTGGCTCTTTCTCATCGATCTGGATAATTTTAAAGAAATTAACGACACCTTCGGACATATCGCCGGGAATCATGTCCTGAAATCCATTGCCGGAATTCTTCAGTCTTCCGTGCGGACCGGGGATGTGGTCTGCCGCATGGGAGGAGATGAATTTATCCTTCTCTGCGAGGGACTGGGCAGCGAAGGGAAGGCAGAACTCCTGGCGGAGCGGATCCTGAAGGATCTGCGGGAGGGAAGAAAGAACTTTCCAGAGGGGTGCTGGCCTACGGCCTCAATGGGAGCGGCTCCCATCGGGGAGGCGGAAACGCTGGAAAAAACCCTTGGCCGGGCGGATGAAGCCCTTTACCGCGTGAAGCGGGAAGGGAAAAGCGGCTGGCAAATCTGGAGGAAAGGAACCAAAATATGAAACCGATTTTAAAAGCGGCGCCGGTATTGGTGATTCTGGCTTTGCTGGCGGTCTGG
>CALWMW010000173.1 GCA_944382085.1 uncultured Lachnospiraceae bacterium
TTGGTCAAGCGGTTAAGACATCGCCCTTTCACGGCGGTAACACGGGTTCGATTCCCGTAGGAGTCATTTGGCATTTTTGCCGATGTGGCTCAATTGGCAGAGCAGCTGATTTGTAATCAGCAGGTTATCGGTTCGAGTCCGATCATCGGCTTCGTGGACCTTTAGCTCAGTTGGTTAGAGCAACCGGCTCATAACCGGTCGGTCCTGGGTTCGAGTCCCCGAAGGTCCATTTTTTATTAATATCTGGCCCAGTGGCTCAGTTGGTTAGAGCGCCGCCCTGTCACGGCGGAGGTCGAGAGTTCGAGTCTCTTCTGGGTCGTTTTTTTATCTTTTTTGAGAGAAGTTCGGGGTCTTAGCTCAGCTGGGAGAGCATCTGCCTTACAAGCAGAGGGTCATAGGTTCGAGCCCTATAGGCCCCATTCTTTCTTTGTTTATTGAATAGGCGGGTATGGTGGAATAGGCAGACACAAGAGACTTAAAATCTCTCGGGAGCAATCCCGTGCCGGTTCAAGTCCGGCTACCCGCAGCGACGAAACTGCATCCGGATCCAGGGAAAGTGGGATCCGGATTTTTTTATTTTCTTTTATCTCTTCCTGTTTAACGTTTCAATCAGAGCCATACAGTCCAGAAGGCTGTCGCATACGTAATCGCAGAAAGGCGCCAGCTCTTCCGTATAAGGAGTCAGATCCGGGATCATGCAGGAGAAAGCGCCGGCCGCTTTTGCCGCTTTCAGGCCGTTGACGCTGTCTTCGACTACGAGACAACGGGTGATGGGAACCGAAAGCTTCCGGGCTGCCTCCAGAAAAATTTCCGGATCCGGTTTGCTGCGGGTTACTTCGTCTCCGCAGACAGAGGCGGAAAAACAGGGGGTGATACCGGCCAGATCCCAGTAGCGGCTGGCGCTTTCGCGGGCGGTAGAGGTGGCTACCGCAGCGGGAATCCCCTGACGCTTCAGCCAGCCCAGGATTTCATGGAGTCCTTTCTTTTCCGGAAGGGAATAAAGCGCCACGTATTCTTCCTGATACCTGGCCCGGATCTTCCGGCCTTCCTCATAATTTACCTTTCCCTGGTACCATTCCTGAAAAAGCGCCTCGTTTCTCGCTTTGGAGCCGCCCCGCATCTGATTCATCTGAGCGTCTGTGAGGACAAATCCCATCTGTCTGGCTGCTTCCTGCCATCCGTCGCTCATGATCCTTTCTGTGTCAAACAGGACGCCGTCCATATCAAAAAGCACTGCGCGTATCATCCGAATCCGTCCTCCTTTCTAGTTTGTCTGCCGGTTGATATAATTGGTTTTAAATTTGGAGTAGGCAATTTTCTGGCCCCGGTAAAGGCCTGCGTATCCGGACAGCATGTAGCTGAAGGCTACGGCGATGAGATAATAGGGCATCCCTTCGTAGCCGAAAAGCTCAAAGCTGATGAGCAGGGAAGTGATGGGGCAGTTGGTCACGCCGCAGAAGACGGAAGTCATGCCCACTGCCGTGCAGATGTCCGCCGGACGTCCGGTAAGGGAGGCGAACAGGCAGCCGAAAGAAGCGCCGACAAAAAAGGAAGGAACGATTTCGCCGCCTTTGAAGCCGGCGCCGATGGTAAGGGCGGTGAAGAGCATTTTCAGGAGAAAGGCTTCCGGCCTTCCCTCGCCGGAAAAGAAGGAGGCAAGCAGATCGGTGCCGCTTCCGTTATAAGCCTGGTTTCCCAGCAGGAGCGTCAGAATCAGCACCAGCACACCTCCGGCGGCAGCCCGCGCATAAGGATTGGGGAAGAGGGTTCGATACCCGTTTTCCGTCCGGTGAAGCAGCTGGCAGAACAGAACGCTTACCACAGCGCACAGAGCCGCGAGGAGAGCAGCCAGCGCGGCGGAGGTAAGAGAAAAGGCCGGCACCTGGGATACGGCGAAGGCTTCCGGGACGGCGCCCAGAAAGACTGCCAGCTCATGGGCGGCCAGAGAGGCCAGCACGCAGGGAACCAGAGCGGAATAATGCATGATTCCCACCGTGACCACTTCCATGGAGAAAACGGCGGCGGCCATGGGCGTGCCGAAGACGGCGGAAAAAGCGGCGCTCATACCACACATAATCATAATATGCTGATCCTTCTCATCCATGCGGAAGGTTTTTCCAAGGAAATTTCCAATGCTTCCTCCCAGCTGCAAAGCCGCGCCTTCCCGGCCGGCGGAGCCTCCGAAAAGGTGGGTGATCAAAGTGGAGAGAAAGATCAGGGGAGCCATCCGTAGGGGAATTTTTTCCCCGGAGGAGATGGCTGTGAGCACCAGATTCGTTCCTTTGTCGTTCTCATCGTGAAAAAAATGATAGAGGAAGACGATGGCGGCTCCTCCCAGGGGAAGGAAGAAAACCAGCCAGGGCCACATATGACGGGCGCGGGTAACGAAATTCAGGCTGTGATAGAAGGCGGTTCCCACAAGTCCTAGGAGAAGTCCGGAAAAAAGAGAAAAGAGAATCCATTTTAAGACGGTCAAAAGCCGCTCGATGTTCTGTTTCATTGGCTGACACCTCAGATTTTTTCTTTCATTATACACCGGGTTTGGAAAGAAACAATCCGGGAAACGTAAAGTACAGGAAAAAAACCAGGATTTGCCTCTTGAAAAATACCCCTACAGGGTATATAATACCCCCATAGGGTATCAAGAAGGGGGATGCGAAATGGAAGATAGGCAGAACTGCTTCTGTCAGCATAAAAAGAAGGAGCGGTCGGAGAAAGAGTACAAAGATCTTCTGAACCGGCTCAGCCGGATTGAAGGGCAGATCCGTGGGATCCGCAGGATGGTGGAGAACGACGCTTACTGTCCGGAAATTCTGGTACAGGTATCTGCCGCAAACGCGGCGTTAAACAGTTTTAATAAAGTGCTGCTCGCGAATCATATCCGCACCTGCGTGGCGGAGGATATCCGGACGGGAAACGAAGAGACCATCGACGAACTGGTGGCGACGCTTCAAAAGCTGATGAAATAGCGGGAGCAGCAGAACAGGAGGGAAGATGAAACAGTATTCTGTGACGGGCATGAGCTGCGCGGCCTGCAGCGCCCGTGTGGAGAAAGCGGTGTCCAAGGTGCCGGGAGTGACGTCCTGCTCCGTAAGCCTTCTGACGAACTCCATGGGAGTGGAAGGGACGGCGGACGTTCAGGCGGTGATTGCCGCAGTCGAAGAAGCGGGATATGGGGCTTCGGTAAAAGGAATGGAAAAGAGCCGGGCGGCCGGGACGGACAGAGAGGAAGAACTGCTGAAGGACAGAGAAACGCCGGTTTTGAAACGGAGGCTGATCGCTTCCCTGTGCTTTCTGCTTCCTCTTATGTATGTTTCCATGGGACACACCATGTGGAACTGGCCTCT
>CALWMW010000174.1 GCA_944382085.1 uncultured Lachnospiraceae bacterium
AGGTCGCCGTTATGGGATGTATTGTAAACGGACCGGGGGAAGCCAGAGAGGCGGATCTTGGAATTGCCGGCGGAAAGGGAGAAGGCCTTCTCATAAAAAAAGGACAGCCAATCCGGAAGGTGCCGGAGGCCGAACTTCTGACGGCTCTGCGTCAGGAGCTTCTGAACTGGAAGAACCAGGAATCATAAAAGGAGAGGATTTCATGCAGAAACCTTTTTTTCAGGTGTTTTCAACGATTCAGCTGAAGGAAGAGATCCGCGGACTCATGGAGCATACCCTTGTCTGCCGCGTGGCCATGAACCGGCTGAAAACGTATCTGCATATTTATCTTGAGAGCGATAAATTAATACCCAAAAAGGATATTTTTGAAATAGAGCAGGCCATTCACGACCAGCTCTTTTCTGATGTCCCGATTCAGGTAAAGATAATTGAAAAATTCCGTCTTTCCAGACAGTATACGGCCAGAAACCTTATGGAAGCGTATGAGGACAGCATTCTTCTGGAACTCAGGGAGTACAATGTGTTCCTCTACAATCTTCTGGCCGAAGCCAGGAAAGAATTTCTGGACGACGATACGCTGCAGCTCGTCTTCCGGGATTCGGTCATTGCCGACGGCCATCAGGAGGAGCTTCTGCGCATTCTGGAGAAGATTTTCTGTGAACGCTGCGGCGTGTCTCTGAAGCTTCATGCCTTTCGGGAAGAACAAAAGGAAAGCGAGCTCAGAAAACTGCACGAGAGGGAACTGGAGCAGGAGGTCGCGGCGATTTCCCAAAAATACCGGGCAGGGAAGGAAGAGCGTTCCCTTCAGGAGGCGCAGGAGAAGGAAAAGAGCGAAAAGAGAGAGCCCTCCGAATCCAAAGCCGTTCCCCAAAAACCGGCGTCCTCCAGGGAATGGTACGGCTCGGCCAGACGTTCGGATCATCCGGACGTCGTGTACGGACGGGATTTCGAGGGAGAAGCGGTGCGGATCGAACAGATTACCGGCGAGATCGGGGAAGTGATCCTCCGCGGACAGGTCCTGGAACTGGAAGCCAGGGAGCTGAAAAACGAAAAGACCATTCTGATCTTCAGTATCACGGACGATACGGATACCATCGGTGTGAAGCTTTTCCTGAAAAACGAGCAGGCCCAGGAAGTGCAGGGAGAGATCAAAAAGGGCGGCTTCTACAAGCTGCGGGGCGTGACCACCATAGACCGGTTTGACAGCCAGCTGACCATCGGCAATGTGTTCGGTATCAAGAAGATCCCGGATTTCCGGGAAAAACGAATGGATACCAGCCCGCAGAAGCGCGTGGAGCTTCACTGCCATACGAAGATGAGCGATATGGACGGCGTCTCCGATGTGAAAGACATCATCCAGCGCGCCATGAGCTGGGGACATCCCGCCATTGCCATTACCGACCACGGAGCGGTGCAGGCTTTCCCGGACGCAAACCATGCCGTCCCCAAGGACAGCGACTTTAAAGTGATTTACGGAATGGAAGCTTACCTGGTGGACGATCTCAAAGAAATCGCGGCGAATGAGCGGGGAGAGAGACTGGAGGACGCCTACGTGGTGTTTGACCTGGAAACCACCGGGTTTTCTCCTTCTGCCAACCGGATTATCGAGATCGGGGCGGTAAAGGTGGAAAACGGAAAAATTACGGACCGGTTCAGCACCTTCGTAAATCCTCAGGTTCCCATTCCCTTCCGCATCGAAGAGCTGACTCACATCAGCGACAATATGGTTCTGGACGCTCCGGTGATTGAGAAGGTTCTTCCGGAATTTATGGAATTCTGCAGCGGGTGCGCCATGGTGGCGCACAACGCGGCTTTTGATATGAGCTTTGTTGAGGAGAACTGCCTGCGCCAGGGGATTCCCTGCGAAAAAACCGTGGTGGATACGGTGGCCATGGCCAGGGTTCTCCTCCCCCAGCTGAACCGCTTTAAACTGGATACGGTGGCGAAAGCCCTGAACGTTTCCCTGGAAAACCATCACCGCGCCGTGGACGACGCCGCCTGTACGGCTCAGATTTTTATCCGCTTCCTGGAGATGCTGAAGGGGAAAGAGATCCATACGCTGAAGGAACTGAACGAACTGGGGAAATCCTCCCCGGAACAGATCAAAAAGCTTCCCACGTACCACGCCATTCTTCTGGCGAAGAATGACATTGGGCGGGTGAACCTGTACCGCCTGGTATCCTGGTCCCACCTTCAGTATTACAACCGCAGGCCGCGGGTACCCAAAAGCGTTCTTCAGAAATACCGGGAGGGCCTGATTCTGGGTTCCGCCTGCGAGGCCGGAGAGCTGTACCGGGCGCTTCTCAGAGGAAGTCCGGAATCGGAAATTCTGCGCCTGGTGAATTTTTATGATTACCTGGAGATTCAGCCTCTGGGGAACAATCTTTTTATGACCAAGGAGGACTATGAGGACCGCAAGACGGTAGAGGAGCTTCAGGAGATCAACCGGAAAATCGTGGAGCTTGGCGAACGCTTTTCCAAACCGGTGGTGGCTACCTGCGACGTCCATTTCCTGGATCCCAGGGATGAAGTATACCGAAGGATCATCATGGCCAGCAAAGGGTTTAAGGACGCGGACGAACAGGCGCCGCTGTATCTGAGAACAACGGAGGAAATGTTAAGGGAGTTCGCCTACCTGGGAGAAGAGAAGGCCAGGGAGGTCGTGATTACCAACACCAATAAGATCGCCGATCAGTGTGAGAAGATCTCTCCCGTGCGGCCGGATAAATGTCCCCCGGTGATTAAGGATTCGGATAAAATCCTGCGGAAGCTCTGCTATGAGAAGGCCCATGAGATTTACGGGGAAGCGCTTCCGGAGGTCGTGAAGGAACGTCTGGAACGGGAGCTGAATTCGATTATTTCCAACGGGTTCGCCGTGATGTATATCATTGCCCAGAAGCTGGTGTGGAAGTCCAACGCCGACGGGTATCTGGTAGGTTCCAGAGGATCGGTGGGCTCCTCCTTTGTGGCCACGATGGCGGGAATCACCGAGGTCAATCCGCTGCGCCCCCACTATTACTGTCCTCACTGCCATTACAGCGATTTTGATTCCCCGGACGTTCTGGCCTACGCGGGCAAGGCCGGCTGCGACATGCCGGATAAGGACTGCCCGGTGTGCGGGGAGAAGCTGAAGAAAGACGGCTTCGACATTCCCTTTGAAACCTTCCTGGGCTTTAAGGGAAACAAGGAGCCGGATATCGACCTGAATTTTTCCGGAGATTATCAGAGCAAGGCCCACAAATATACAGAAGTAATTTTCGGAGCCGGCCAGACCTTCCGGGCGGGTACCATCGGAACCCTGGCGGACAAGACCGCCTACGGGTATGTGAAACATTACTATGAAGAAAGGGAGATCCGGAAGCGTCCCTGCGAGATCAACCGGATCGTACAGGGATGCGTGGGCGTCCGAAGAACCACGGGACAGCATCCGGGCGGAATTATCGTACTTCCTCTGGGAGAGGAGATCTATTCCTTCACCCCGGTGCAGCATCCGGCCAACGATACCACTACGGATATCATCACTACGCACTTTGACTACCATTCCATTGACCACAACCTTCTGAAGCTGGACATTCTGGGACACGATGATCCTACCATGATCCGGATGCTGGAGGACCTCACCGGGATTGACGCAAAGAAAATCCCTCTGGACGACCCTTCGGTTATGTCTCTGTTCTCCAGCACGGAGGCGCTGGGGATTACGCCGGAGGACATCGGGGGCTGCCCGCTGGGCGCTCTTGGAATTCCGGAGTTCGGCACAGACTTTGTAATTCAGATGCTCATTGACACGAAGCCAAAAAGCTTTTCCGATCTGGTCCGGATCTCCGGACTGTCTCATGGAACGGACGTATGGCTGGGGAACGCCCAGACGCTGATCGAAGAGGGGAAGGCGACGATTTCCACCGCGATCTGTACCAGGGATGACATTATGACCTACCTGATTAACAAAGGGCTGGAGAGCGAGCTTTCCTTTACGATCATGGAGAACGTGCGGAAAGGAAAAGGACTGAAACCGGAGTGGGAGAAGGAGATGACGGCCCACGGAGTGCCGGACTGGTATATCTGGTCCTGCAAAAAGATTAAATATATGTTCCCCAAAGCCCATGCGGCGGCCTATGTCATGATGGCGTACCGCATCGCTTACTGTAAAATTTTTTATCCCCTGGCGTATTACGCAGCGTACTTCAGTATCCGCGCCTCCGGTTTTGACTATGAGCTCATGTGCCTGGGGAAGGAAAAGCTTCTGTACCATATGCGGGATTACGAAAAGAGAATGGATAAACTAAAAAAAAAAGAGCAGGATACGTATAAGGATATGAAAATCGTCCGGGAAATGTACGCCAGGGGCTTCACATTTCTGCCCATTGACATCTACAAAGCCCAGGCGAACCGGTTCCAGATTGTGGACGGGAAGCTGATGCCTTCTCTAAGCTCCATCGCGGGACTGGGAGATAAGGCGGCGCTGGCTGTGGTGGACGCGGTGAAGGACGGTCCCTTCCTTTCCAGAGAAGATTTCCGGAACCGGACGAAGGTCAGCAAAACCATCACGGACCTTCTGTCGGATCTGAAAATTCTGGAGGATCTGCCGGAAACCAACCAGCTGTCCCTGTTTGATTTCGCAGTGTAGGAGGAGAGATGCTAGAACAATTTTATCCGGATGAATATCTGGATTCCACGTATGACATTGACTTTAAAAAGTTTTATGAGAAAGGGTACCGGGGAATCATCTTTGACATTGACAATACCTTGGTGCCCCACGGCGCGCCGGCGGACCGACGGGCGGAGGAGCTGTTTCAAAGGCTGAAGGAGCTTGGCTATTCCTGCTGTCTGCTCTCCAACAACCAGCGCCCAAGGGTGGAGCGGTTCAACGAGAAGATCCAGGTCTACTTTATCGAAAACGCCCACAAGCCTTCCAGAAAGAATTACCGGAAAGCCTGTGGGCTTATGGGGACTGGGACGGACAATACGCTTTTTGTGGGAGATCAGCTTTTTACGGATGTCTGGGGCGCCAAGCGAAGCGGAATCTATTCGATTCTGGTTAAACCCATCCATCCGAAAGAAGAGATTCAGATCGTGCTGAAACGGTACCTGGAACGGATCGTCCTGTATTTTTACCGGAAGTCCCTTCAAAGAGAGAAGGGATTGTAAATGAGTTCCCCCCGGCAGATGGTCGCCCGTACTCTTCCGTACAGAGGCATGCCGGTAAAAGGAGAATTGCTGGCTTTTGAGTAATACCTTTCCGGAATCCAGCGCTCCTCTGGGTCAAACAGAACCAGATCGCCGGGCGCTCCCGGCGCGATGGTTCCAAAAGGAAGCCCATACAGCCGGGCGGGGGCAGAGGACATCTTCTCCATCAGAGTAAGAAGGGAGAGGTGTCCGGGACGGACCAGGTTGGTGACGCCAAGGGCAAGGGAAGTCTCCAGTCCGATGATGCCGCTGGGCGCTTCAAAGAAGGGCCTGGCTTTTTCCTCACGGCTGTGGGGAGCATGATCCGTGGCGATGGCGTCAATGGTTCCGTCTTTCAGGCCCTGGATAATCGCCAGACGGTCCTCTTCCCCTCGGAGGGGGGGATTCATCTTGGCCAGAGTCCCGTGTTCCTTCACCGCCTCCTCGGTGAGAGAGAAGTGATGGGGCGTGGCTTCAGCAAAAAGATCTGCGCCAAGGGCCTTCGCGGTCCGCACAAGAGCTACGGAGTTTTTGGAGCTGATATGCTGGATGCTCACTCTGGCTTTGGTGGAGAGGGCCAGCATACAGTCTCTGGCCACCAGGATGTCCTCCGCGATGGCCGGAGCGGTCTGGTTGGTTCCGCTTTTTTCAATGAAGGCCGGGTCTTCCTCATGGAAGGAGAGGGGAAGTTTCAGCTCTTTCGCCTGAAGCATGGCCTGAGCCGCCAGTTTCTCATCCAGGAGGGGAATGCCGTCGTCGGTAAAGCCTACGGCGCCGGCCTGGGAAAGCCCGGAAAAATCGGTAAGCTCCCTGCCTTCCAGTCCTTTCGTCACAGCGGCGGCCGTGTAAACCCGGATGGCTTCTTTTTTGGCCCGTTCATAAAAATCCCGTACCAGATGGGGAGAATCCATCACCGGTTTCGTATTCGCCATGCAGACTACGGCGGTAAAGCCTCCGGCTGCGGCGGCCAGGGAACCGGTGTGCAGATCCTCTTTATAGGTCAGTCCGGGATCCCGGAAATGCACATGGACATCCACAAGACCGGGGGCGACAAAGAGGCCTTCCGCGTTCAGGACCTTTTCTTCTCCGTCCGGAGTAAGCGTTCCAAGCTCCGTGATTTCCCCGTTTTTGATCCTGAGATCTCCCTGCCATTCCTTTTTCGTTCCGGGAGAGAGAATGGTTCCGTTTTTGATCAGCATGAAAGCACCTCGTTTCTTTTTTTGACTTCAGTTTACCGGGCGCGTTCCTTTCTGTCAAGAAACGGGAAGAAAACAGTTGAAAAATTTCCTTGTATAGGATAGAATAGTATAGATCATGTGATTTGAGAAAAAGGTTTGGAGAAAAATAAGGAGGCAAAAACAGTATGATTTCAGCAGGCGATTTTAGAAACGGTATCACCCTGGAGATGGATGGCAACATTTATCAGATTGTTGAATTCCAGCATGTAAAACCGGGGAAGGGCGCTGCGTTTGTGAGAACCAAACTGAAAAATATTATCAACGGAGGCGTGATTGAGAAATCCTTCCGCCCCACGGAGAAATTCCCCCAGGCCAGAATCGACCGGGTGGACATGCAGTATCTTTACAACGACGGAGATCTGTTCTATTTTATGAATACAGAGACCTACGACCAGATCGGCTTAAATAAGGACGCCATCGGCGACGCCCTTAAATTCGTAAAGGAAAATGAGATGGTGAAGATCTGCTCTCATAACGGAAACGTATTCGCGGTAGAGCCGCCTCTGTTTGTGGAGCTTGAGGTGACGGAGACGGAGCCCGGCTTTAAGGGAGATACGGCTACCGGCGCGACGAAACCGGCTACGGTGGAGACCGGAGCGGTTGTGAACGTTCCTCTCTTTGTAGAGCAGGGAGACGTTCTCAAGATTGATACCAGAACAGGAGAGTATCTTTCCAGAGTATAAGAGAATCCACGAAGTCCGGACGAAAGTCCGGACTTTTTTACTTGCAATAAGAGACGGCATCTGATATAGTATGTACAGATGATTTTCAGATCTAGCGTTCTACGCGTCTTTGTGCGAATCCGCACCCCTATTCAGCAGACCAGGTGTTCTACCGAACCGTACCCATCCGGGAACAGAAAGGAAGAAACCGAAATGAAAATGGAATATGAATTTTTTGTGCCTCGCATCCGGAAACTGATCCAGGAAAAGTCAGAGAAGGAGGATCGGATCTGTGTTACCCGTGTTTTGAAAAACAACGGATTGAAAAAAGTCGGCATCACCATACTGCATAAGGGTGATACGACGGCTCCGGCGATTTATCTCGAATCCTTTTATGAATCCTTCTGTCAGGGAACGCCCATGGAGGAGCTGGCGGAGGAGATTGTGCGCTGCAGTGAAGAAAACCGCAGAAAGCCGGATTTTGACGTGAATTTTTATCAGAATTATGAAACCGTGCGCCATCGGGTGATCTGCAAGCTGGTCAATTACCGGAAGAACCGGGAGATGCTCTCCGGGATGCCCCATCGCCGCTTCCATGACCTGGCGGTGATCTACGGGTATCTTCTGGAAGACGAATCGTTTCCGGACGGCGTGATTTTTATCCGGGAGGAGCACAGACGAAACTGGGAGGTTCCGGAGGAGGAGCTGTATCAGGCGGCGATGGAGAATACGCCGCGGCTGATGCCAAACGAGCTTCTCGATCTCCGCCGCCTGGCGCTGGGCCTGGGAGAGGATGAGCCCTGTCCGAAACCGGAATCCGCATCCTTCCCGGATCCGGCTCGTATCTACGTCCTTACCAACCGCCGGAAATATCTGGGGGCTTCCGCCCTTCTTTTTCCGGACGTACTGAAGCGGATTGCGAAAGCCTTTGGAGAAACGTATTACATTCTGCCAAGCAGCGTCCATGAATGTATGATTCTTCCCGATGCGGGGGCCCTGTCCGCGAAAGCGCTGCAGGAGATGGTAAAGGAGATCAA
>CALWMW010000175.1 GCA_944382085.1 uncultured Lachnospiraceae bacterium
CGCACATGGACGGTGATGGAGCAGTTATGATCCACATAGTATTTCATAAACATTTTGTAGTTTTCCAACTGCTCGATGGCGGTAACGTCCGCCTTTACGCGGCCCTTGGGCGCCTGCACCGGAAATTCCACCACCTTGGTGGTGGGATCCTCCGGATCCTGCCCCACCTCCGGGAAGACCGGATAGCCCAGGTCCTCGCACCCCTTGCAGAGGGGATCCGACGCGTTGATGCGGACTCTGCGGATATAGTAGGGGGAGTGGGAATAATGGATGCCGCTGGATACCGTAGGCAGAAGAGACAGCGTTCCCTCCGGCTTTACGGTGGTGACCAGAAGAGGAACCTTCCCTCCCAGCCGCTCCGCGATCTTCTTTGCCGCCGCGTGGGCCGTCTCCCTTAGCTCTTCCAGAAGGCGGATCTGCTCTTCCCTGGACATGCCGGTAGCGTTTACCATATCCTGCCATCCGGTAAGGGAGCAGCCCAGAAGGCGGTCCCTCTTCTGAACCACGTTCCAGGAATACATCTCCAGATCCCGGCAGGTCATACGGTATCCCGCGCGTGCGGAAAGACGCTGCGCCTCCAGAAGCCCTTTCCGGTCCAGGACTCCTTCCTTCACGAAAGCCATCACGTTCACGGTAGTCAGGTTGCAGAGCCCTCTGCTGTCCAGAAGAATTTCCCCGCAGGGATTGCAGCCGTTAAAATTGGGCCGCCGCTTCGCTCCCGCTTCCTCGTTGATCCATCCCGGCTCCCCGGAATAGCGCATCTGCTGAAGATGCCAGTGAAGCTTTTCTCTGGAAGGCTTTTCCCGGTAATAGATGGAATTGTTGCTCATCTGCCGGTGGGCGATCTTCTTATCGATCTCCCAGTGGCCGTTGATCTGCTTGTAAAGATGGCTCTTCGCCTGAATGCAGGTCTCGTCCTCCGCGTCCACAAGGCCGATCTCCGACGTCCTGCGCACGCCTCCGGAAACTACGTTCTCCCCGATGATGTTGGCGATGTCCAGAAGGTCGATGGGCTTTAAGTTGGTCCACACTTCCCCGTCTCTTTGTCCCGCGGCGCGCACCACCTTGTGAATCTTGTCCAGCATGGTCATCATCGAGCCGTAGCCGCTGGCCGTTCCCCCGAAGGTCTTCAATCGCTCGCCTCTGGGGCGGATGGAATCATAGATCACCACCAGCCGTTGGATCATCCGGTATTCCCCGTTCGTAAGAAGCTCAAAATACCGGTTCAGCGCCTGGGCCCAGCCCTCCTTGGAGTCTCCCACGGTCAGCGTGGCCGTATCCCTGGAAAACGTGCAGTCGGTATACTCCAGCCGTTCCCTGGCCGGACGGGGATCGTAGGATTTATGCAGAATCTCCAGATCCGTCCGGACCGGCGGAAGCTGCTCCGCGTCTGATTTCACGACGCGCACGCCCACGCCCCTTTCCACCATCAGCAGATAAAACAGGTCGTGATACGCGCTGAAGCTGTCAATCACCGTAAACGCGCAGTTGTAGTTCGCCATGGGATACTGCTCCGCCACAGGCGTCCCGCCCACCCAGAGCGTCCTTCCGGAGAGAAACTGGCGCATATGGTAGACGTTGTCATAGAGCGCTTCCGCTTCCTCCCTGGTGGTAGGCGCCAGGGAACAGTTATATTCTACCGCCCGGCGCACCGTTTCCCACCAGAATTCCCGGCGTCCCAGATTGGGAAGGTACCTGGAATACGTTCTGGTATAGACAAAGGCTCCCAGCTGCTCCATGGGATTTGGCGCGTGCTTGTAAGGGCTTAAAAATTCCCGTTTCAAAAGCCCCTCCCGGTCCATCCCGCCCAGACGTTCCTTCTCTTTTTCCATCCGGTACAGAATGTAGGCCTTGGCCGTCTGATAGTGATGTTTTTCAAAGAGAGTCTCCTCCACCGTATCCTGGATCGTCTCAATGTCCCAGATCTCCTCGTTTCGTTCCTGAAGCTTGGCCGTAACCGCCTGGGTGATCCCGCGGGTCGCCTCCTCGTCGTGCTCTCCCGCGGCGGCGGACGCCAGGGCGATGGCTCTGAAAATAAATTCCGCGTCAAAGGGAACCACTTTGCCGCTTCGTTTCCGTACGTTCATCGATGCAAAACCTCCGTTCCCAAAAAATCCTTCCGGGACTTTCGCCCGGCAAAACATACCATATATAGTACATGATCGGAGGCAAAATGTCAATTTATAGCCAAAGACAGGAAAACAGCAAAAAGGCGAAGAGAATGTGCTTCCCTTCGCCTTTCTTCATGCCTTTTTTTCTTCCTGTTTGCGCCGTTTTCCGGTCAGGATCAGTCCCGCCGCCAGGGCGGTAAAAGGAGCGACTGTTACCAGTCCCAAACTCCCCACCACCGTATCCAGAATTTCCGCCGCCACGTATTTATAGTTTAAAATATGGTCAATGGGCGTCCCCTGGGCCATGTACACCATCAGGGAGGTGATGTAGCCTCCGGAATAGGCCAGCAGGAGGGTGGTGGTCATCGTCCCCATAGCCGCCCTCGCCACATGCATGCCGGAGGCGGAGGCTTCCTTCCAGGAGATCTCCGGCTTTTTCTCCACTACCTCATAGACCGCGGAGGTGATATCCACCGCCAGGTCAATCATCGCGCCGGAGGCCCCGATAAATATACTGCTCATAAAAATCGCGGTAAGATCCAGATTCGGAAATCCGCTGTAGAGAAGGGACTCGGAATCCGGCATAACGGCTCCGTGGATCCTGAACAGATCCGTAAAGAGGATGCCCAGCACGCAGGTGGTCATCACGCCCAGCAGAGCCCCCAGAGAGGCGGTGACCGTCCTTCGCTCAAATCCGTATACAAAGAAAATTACGATGAGGGTGATGCATACGGTAACCGCCAGACCGATCCACACCGGGGAATACCCTCTCAGATAAGAGGGCACCAGAATTTTCCAGATGGAAAGAATCGTAATCACAAAGGCGAACAGAGCGAGAACGCCCTTCTTTCCCGCCACGGCAATGAGAATCACGACAAAGACCAGAAACAGGAGCACTTCTTTATCCAGACGGAAATGATCCGACATCACGCAGGAGGATACCTCGTCCCCGTTCACGCTGATTCTTACAAACGCCCGGTCCCCCTCTTTGAAAATCTTGTCCTGCTCCAGGGAGCCGCTTAAAAAATTCACTCCCGTAATCTCTTCTCCCTTGAAGGTTCCCGTCTGAATCTCCATTTTGCAGGACTGTTCCCCGGACTGGATCATCCCGCTGGTGATCACCGCCGAGTTGTCTACCTCTGTCACAAGACCGATGGCCCGTTCTGACCCCTGATAAATCAAAGCATCCTCATAGCCCGTGGGGATGGCCATGAGGATGCTGATCAGTATGATACCGATGAGGATCATCAGGAGTGTCGTTTTCTGTTTTTGGAAAAAAACACTCTTCATCTTCGTTCCTTCTCCTTACTCTACTCCCATAAGCGCTGCCAGCTTCTGGAAGATTTCTGTGTTGTCATAGTAACCGTCAAAGGTTTCACAGCCAACACCCTGCACAAGCACTTCTACCGGAAGTCCTGTATGCGCGTAAGAACCGAAGTTGATGCCGCTCTTGTTGTTCAGAATGTGCGTGATCGTCACCGTAAGGGGCTCGTAGCTGCCGTATTTGATGTACTCTTCCTGTCCGAATTCCTCTTCCTCGCCGGTTCTGGACATGGTCGTCTCATACGCCTCCTGAAGAAGCTCATACTCGTACTGCGTCATCACCAGAGCGCCGTCGTTTTCCGATTCCGGATGAAGATCCGCGCTGTCCTTCTGGTTGGAAGCCTCTTCTTCGGATACCGGAGCGGAAAGTCCGAAGAGCTCGGTCACATCCTGCATTACCGTGTCAAAATCCGTACCGTTCTCTTTGTATCCGGTTACATAGTCCGAATCGAATTTCGCGTAGGAAATCTTCTGGGTATTCATGTTGGTGAGGAAGGTATCGTAGTCCGTTCCCGCATATCCGATGGTAAGTCCGCCGGTCTCATGGTCGCCGGTTACGATAATCAGGGTTTCTTCCGGATGCTCATTGTAGAATTCCACTGCTTCCGCTACCGCGTTGTCCAGAGCGATGGTATCCTTGATCGTAGAAGCCGCGTCGTTGGCATGGCAGGCCCAGTCGATCTTGCCGCCCTCTACCATCATAAAGAATCCGTTCTCATTGTCCAGCACCTCGATGCCCTTTTCCACGTAGTCAGCCAGGGCCCACTCGTCGTCCTGACGGTCTACCTCATAAGCCATGGCGTCGCTGTCCGCCAGATGCTCGTCAATGACAATCGCTTTTCCGCTGTCCGCGGTAAGCGCTTCCGCCTCCGCCTGCGTCTTCACTACCGTGTAGCCTGCTTCCGCAGCCAGTTCGTAAAGATCCTGCTGATCCTCCTCGCTGCCGGTGGGGCTTAACAGAGCGCCGCCCGCGAAGTAATCAAAACCGCTCTCGATGAGCTCCAGGCCGATTTCATAGTAGCTGTTTCTGGACGCCTGATGCGCGTAGAACGCCGCGGGAGTCGCATGGTTCAGGTTTACGCTGGTCAGAATGCCGATCTTGTAATCCTTCTGAGCTTTCAGCTTCTCCGCGATGGTCTCATACTCTTCGGTAAAGTCCTCGCTTACGTTGATGCTTCCGCTCCAGGTCTTATATCCCGTCGCGATGGACGTAGCCGTAGACGCGGAATCCGGAGCGAAGGAGGTGCTGTCATACGTCTGAGCAGAACCTGCTACCGGGAAGTTCATCATGGTCAGATTGTTCTGGCTGGCCAGCACCGTCTTGTCCTCTCCCTCAACGGTTACTACCTCGGCGCTCTCCGCGTTGGCGTTCGCGCTCAGGAAGTAGTTGGTCAGCTGTATCTGGGGATAGCTCATACCGTCTCCGATAAACAGGAACACATACTTGGGAACGCCCGCGGCCTCTGCCGCCGCCTCTGTCTCCGCCGCCTGAACGCCCAGGGTCATAGAAGACATGGCCGTTACCGCAGCCAGAAGCATCGCCGCTATTTTTTTTGCTTTCATACATTTTTCCTCCAACTGATTTTTTGCTTTTGACGAAAAACATTTTATGGGAGGCATGTAAAAACCAAAACAGCCGGGGCGTAAAATTCTGGTAAAGATTAGATAAGCCAGGAGCCGCTGCAGGTAATCTCAAAGGTGAGCTTCCGGAAATCCACGACGAGCTGAGCAAATTCGTCGCCCTTCTCCCATCTGAGTCCCAGCGTAAATTCGTCCGTATCCAAAAGCCGGAACTCTCCCTGGAAAGCCGGATGGGAATTCCGGAATTTCATCAGGCGGTTCATCTTCTGCACCACCGGGCGTTCAAATTCCCGCGCGATCTCATCCAGTTTATAATAATGGCGGTTGATATCCCTGGACTGCCCGGTGGAGCGATAAAACTCAAAATCGTTTCTCCCGGCAAACAGTCCCACATAATAAACCTGGGGAATTCCAGGAGCGAAGAACTGTACGGCCCGCGCCAGAAGGTAGCGGTTATCCTCTCCTCCCAGGGCGTCGTAAAAAGTACAGCAGATCTGATACGTATCAAATTTGGAAAAATTCACCTGGGGCAGAGCTTCATCCAGTTTTTCAGATACAGCGTCCTGCCGAAATAGACCGCGTTCAGAATCAGCATGGGAAGCTGGAAATCGTACGTGTATACGTCTTTTTCTTCCAGCTTCTTCTGAATAAAGTAATTTTCATGGATCTCCGGAAGGATTTCCGACCCGGTTCCTTCCAGGGCCTCCTCGCACTGCGCGATCAGTTCCCAGATCTCCGGTTCCAAGAAGAAGCAGTTGGTGTCTTCCCGTTTGGAGGCGTAGGCCAGGGCGTCCAGGCGGATCAGAGAGGCCCCGTGCTCGCTGAGGAAGCGAAGATTGTTCCGCAGATACTCCTTCGCCTTCTCGGAGCCAAGGCAGTTGATGTCAATCTGCTCCTCGCTGAAGGTACACCAGAGCTTTTCCCGGCTTCCGTCCGCGAACTGCGCTTCGATATTTCCTTGTGCATAGGTTCCTCCTCGTCTTATCTGCTTTTAATCTCCAGCAGCTTCGCCAGAACCGTATTCTTTCCGGGATCAAACAGGCCGGAAAGCTCTTTGTACAGTTCGTAGAGCTCCTGATACGTCTTCTGGTTCTCCGGATCCGGCTCATACGCCTTCTCGTGAATCCGGCTCATACGCTCCACCGCTTCCTGCAGAGTCTCGTATCCTCCTCCCGCGGCCCCCGCCGCGACAGAGGCGTAAACCGCGGATCCCACCGCCGCCGTCTGTTCCGTGGCCGACACGCGGATCCTCTTTCCCAGCACATCCGCGTAAATCTGCAGGAAGAGAGGATTCTTCTCGGCGATTCCGCCGCTGGCGATGATTTCCTCAATCTGCGCTCCCGCTTCTTCATACAGATCTACGATCCTTCTGGTTCCGAACGCCGTCGCCTCGATCAAAGCCCGGTAAATCTCTTCCGGCTTGGTCCCCAGCGTGCATCCGGCCAGCACGCCGGAAAGACGTCCGTCCACAAAGGGAGTTTTGTTTCCGTTCCACCAGTCCAGGGCTGCCAGGCCGCTCTGCCCCGGCTTTAACTGCTCCGCCTTCCCGGTCAGATACGTATGCAGGTTCATCCCCTGCTCTCTGGCCGCCTTGGCGCAGGATTCCGGCGCCGCCTGGTCCACGAACCAGCCCAGCATATCTCCCACTGCCGCAAGTCCGGATTCCAGCGCGTAGTATCCCGGCACAATACCGCCTCGGATTCCGCTCACCACTCCGTCTCTGGCAAAGGGCTTCTTCGTGAGGGCCAGCATTACGCTGGAAGTACCCACTACCATCATCATCTGGTTCTGTCTGGATACGCCGCTTCCCGGAAGTCCCGCGTGAGAGTCAATGATCGCCGGAGCCACCGGGATTCCTGCGGGAAGGCCCAGCCGGTTCGCCCATTCCTCCGTGAGGAACCCGGCCGGCTCGCCCATGAGGGCCATCTCGCCCTTCAGTTTTGTCTCGCCCAGATCCTCCAGCCTGGGATCCAGCTGGCGAAGGAAGGACTTGTCCGGATATCCGCTTTCCGGAAGCCACATGGCTTTGTAGCCCGCCATATTTCCGGATCTGCGTTTTCCTCCGGTGAGCGTCTGCGTCAGCCAGTCTCCCGCCTCCAGAATCTGATCCGCCTTCTCGTAGATCTCCGGATCCTCCTCCAGAATCTGAAGTACCTTGGGAAGAAGCAGCTCGGAAGAAATCCTGCCGCCGTAGCGGATCTCCTCCAGCTCTCCCCTTTCCTGCAAAACGGCGTTGATCCGGTCCGCCTGCGGCTGGGCCGCGTGATGCTTCCACAGCTTCACGTAAGCGTGGGGACGTCCCTCGTACTCTTTTTTCAGGCAGAGCGGCGTGCCTTCCCGATCCACCGGAAGGATGGTGCAGGAAGTAAAATCAATCCCGATCCCCACCACAGAATCCTTCAGCGCTTCTTTCCCTTTCATGACCGCTCCCACAGTCTCCTCCATGGCAAGAATGTAATCTCCGGGATGTTCCAGCGCCCAGTTCGCTCCCAGCTTCGTCTTTCCGTCCGGCAGCGTCTCATCCATCACCTGATGAGGATACGGCTTCACTGCCGTGGCCAGCACTTCTCCATCCTGGCAGCACACCAGCGCCGCTCTTGCCGAAAGAGTCCCATAATCCAGTCCTATCGCGTATGTCTTTTCCATCCTGTTACCTCCTGATAGTCTTCGCCGTATTTCGGTTTTTATCCGTGTTTCGGTTATTATACCATCTTCCCGAAAGGCGCTTCAACCGAAAACACACAAAAAGGACGCCGGAAAGAAGAAAAACTTCCAACCGGCGCCCTGCGCGTATTCCTTCTGATAAAGATATGGTTAAGCCAGCTTCGTCTTGGCCAGTTCAGCCAGAGTCGTAAAGCCTGCCGCGTCGTTCACTGCCATGTCAGCCAGCACCTTGCGGTTCAGTTCTACCCCTGCCAGCTTCAGTCCATACATGAACCGGCTGTAGGAAAGTCCGTTCATGCGGGCCGCCGCGTTGATACGGGCAATCCAGAGCTGTCTGTACTGGCGCTTCTTCTGCTTTCTTCCCGCGTACGCGGTGGTCAGCGCGCGCATTACGGACTGTTTTGCCACACGATACTGTTTGGATCTGGCTCCTCTGTAACCTTTCGCCAGCTTTAATACACGATTATGTTTTTTCTTAGCGTTCATGCCGCCTTTGATTCTTGCCATGTCTTATTTCCTCCTTCGCCTAATCTTATAAATACGGTAAAATCTTCTTCATGTTCTGAGCATTGGTAGAATCTGTGATCGCTGCCTTTCTCAGATTTCTCTTTCTCTTGGTAGACTTTTTGGTTAAGATATGGCTCTTGTAAGCTTTGCTTCTCTTTAATAAACCTGTTCCTGTCTTTTTGAAGCGTTTTGCAGCTGCTCTGCTGGTTTTCATTTTCGGCATCTCAATGTTCCTCCTTATTTAAATTAGTCAGCGTTTCTCTCCCAGAAAAAGGGTAAGGCTCCTGCCCTCCTGCTTGATGGGCTTGTCGATCACCGCGATGTCTTCAAGCTCCTTGGCAAAATCTTCCAGAATATGCCGGCTGGCCTGCATGTGCGCCATCTCACGGCCTCTGAAACGCAGTGTTACCTTTACTTTGTTGCCTTTGGTAATAAACTTTCTGGCGTTGTTTCTCTTGGTATTCAGGTCGTTCACATCAATGTTCGGCGACAGACGGACTTCCTTGATCTCAATGATCTTTTGCTTTTTTCTGGCTTCTTTTTCTTTTCTTGCCAGCTCATAACGATACTTCCCGTAATCGATGATCTTGCAGACCGGCGGTTTGGCCGTCGGCGCGATTTTCACAAGGTCAAGCTCCGCTTCCCTCGCAAGCTTCATCGCATCTCTCGCTGACATGATTCCAAGCTGCTCTCCGTCCTCACCAATTACGCGGACCTCCCGGTCCCGGATCTGTTCGTTAATCATTAATTCGCTAATTGTCCTGCACCTCCACACATCGATTCATTAAAAAAGTGGATAACATCGTTATCCACTTAATCTCATGACTGGAAACGCAGCCGCTGGAACACAGACTATAGCGCCCCTGCTGCTCTTCCTACCATATGAACCGCTGGTCACTGCCTCACGTGCCAGGGTGAGAGTGGATACTCTGCTTTCCTGTTAATCATACCTTTGTAAGATTAGCACATAAGGCCTGCCTTGTCAACGATTTTTTTCTCTAGCCCTGGAAGGTCACGCATTCCGTTTCTTCGCAGCGGCAGGCGGCCGCTCCGGAGATGTCCACATGGCCCGCCTGGCAATGGCACTCCTGGTTGTATCTGCAGTTTTTGGCTTCGCAGTCAATTCTGGTGGCCGTAGAGGGCGTTCCCATGGAACTTTTCATGCTTTCCGTTTTTCTCTCCTGAAAGCTCTCGCAGCACGTATCCTGACAGGCCGAAGCGTTGGCCCCTCCCACCCGGATATCTTCTCTGCTGCAGTACATGGCGTTGTTATACACGCAATTCTGTGCGGAACATACTAAAGCCGGCATTTCGCTACCTCCTTTTTTATCCTGAAACCGGCGGCCTTCCTTTTGGGAAAGCCGCTCTCTTCGTTTCAAAAGGTAGTATCCGCGGATTCTTCTGTTTTATGCATGGAAATCCGGCTTTTCCCTCTTATTTTTCTTCTTCCGTTACCGTCTCCCGGATTCTCCTGGAAGAAATTTCCTCTTTGATATCCGTGATAAACTCCGAAAGCTTCCTCTGTCCCTCGTCTCCGGCAAACCGGCTGCGCACAGATACCAGCCCTTCCTCTTCCTCCTTTGCGCCTACCACCAGCATATAGGGCACTTTTTCCAGACGGGCTTCCCGGATCTTATATCCGATCTTTTCCGCTCTGGAATCCGTCTCGCAGCGGATACCGGCCTGCGCCAGGGCGGCTTCTACCTTCTTCGCGTACTCCATGTGCTTGTCCGAGATGGGAAGAACCTTTGCCTGCACCGGGGCCAGCCAGGTGGGGAAGGCTCCCGCGAAATGCTCGATGAGGATGCCGATAAACCGCTCAATGGAGCCGAAGGCCACTCTGTGGATCATAATCGGGCGGTGCTTTTCGCCGTCCGCGCCGATGTACTCGCAGTTGAACCGGAGGGGAAGCTGGAAGTCCAACTGGATCGTGCCGCACTGCCAGGTCCTTCCAATGGAATCCTCCAGGTGGAAATCAATCTTGGGGCCGTAGAAGGCTCCGTCTCCCTCGTTGACCACGTAGGGAAGTCCCAGGTCGTCCAGGGCGCCTCTCAGCGCTTCCGTCGCCATCTCCCAGTCCTCGTCGCTTCCCATGGAGTCCTCCGGCCTGGTGGAAAGCTCCACGTGATACTTGAAACCAAACAGCTGGTAAACTTCGTCGATCAGCTTGGCCACTCCTTTGATCTCGTCCCGGATCTGCTCCGGCATCATAAAGATATGGGCGTCGTCCTGGGTAAAGCAGCGCACCCGCATAAGGCCGTGAAGCTGCCCGGACTTTTCATGGCGGTGCACCAGGCCCAGTTCTCCCATTCTCAGCGGGAGATCCCGGTAAGAGCGGGGTTCTGACTGATAAACAAGAATGCCTCCCGGACAGTTCATAGGCTTGATGGCAAAGTCCACGTCGTCGATCACCGTGGTATACATATTTTCTTTATAGTGATCCCAGTGGCCGGAGGTCTCCCAGAGATGGCGGCTTAACATAATAGGCGTGGAGATCTCCACATACCCTGCCTTTCGGTGAATCTCTCTCCAGTAATCCAGGAGTGTGTTCTTGAGAACCATTCCTTTGGGAAGGAAGAATGGGAATCCCGGTCCTTCCTCACGCATCATAAACAGGCCAAGCTGTTTTCCCAGCTTCCTGTGGTCTCTCTTTTTGGCTTCCTCCAGCCTTGTCAGGTACGCTTCCAGATCCGCCTTCTTGGCAAAAGAAGTTCCGTAAATTCTGGTGAGCATTTTGTTCTTCTCACTGCCTCTCCAGTAAGCCCCAGCCAGGCTGGTCAGCTTAAAGGCTTTGACTGGTTTGGTAGACATCAAATGAGGGCCGGCGCACAGATCCACAAACTCTCCCTGCTGGTAAAAGCTGATCTCTTCTCCCTCAGGAAGGTCCTCGATAAGCTCCACCTTATATGGTTCATTTTTTTCTTTAAAATAAGCGATGGCTTCATCCCTGGGCTTGGTAAAGCGGGTGATGGGAAGGGCTTCCTTGACAATTTTTTTCATTTCCTTCTCGATCTTCTCCAGATCCTCTGCAGTCAGAGGCGTGTCGCTGTCCACGTCATAATAGAATCCATCCGCAATGGAAGGTCCGATAGCCAGCTTTACCTGGGGATACAGTCTCTTAATAGCCTGGGCCATAATATGGGAAGTGGTGTGCCTGAAAGCTCCGGCTCCCTCCGGATCCTCAAAAGTGAGGATGCTGAGGGTACAGTCCTGATCCAGAACCGTCCTAAGATCCACCGTCTCTCCATTCACTTCCCCGGCAGTGGCCACCCTTGCCAGGCCCTCGCTGATATCTGCCGCAATGTCTATGACAGCCATAGGCTGACTGTACTCTTTCTTTGATCCATCCTTCAATGTAATAATCATTTTATTCTTCCTCCTCTTCCTTTTCGTCTTTGTATTCTTTCCCACTCTCCCAGGAATTGTTGCTGAACAGCCGAAGCCCGCTCTTAAGGGGCGATGTGATCCAGCCCACAAGAATCCCAAGGAGCAGTACGTCCGCAATCAAAAGCCCTTTCTCCCAAGGCGTCCAGTTCGCCAAAAACATTTCCTTCATCCATTTTTTCATACGCTTCTCCTTTCTGTGAAACAGTCCGCAATCCCTTTTGACACACATATAAAAAAGCAACATTTTCTTATCCGCCGCAGTGCGATCCATGCGGAGCTTTTACTCTATTAAAGTAAACGTACATGCCTGCTGGCGCAGGCACCGCCGCGCATAAAAGCCACGGATTGCTCCGCACTGCGTGCTCCCGCAAGTCTCCGCTTCGGTCGGCGCTAAACGCGTGCCACTGGCACGCAGCGCCCTACCCGTATTCGCAATCCGCACTACCGTGTTCCTTGCTCATACGGGTTAACGTCTCAAATGTTCATGCAGCCTTGCGTGCCAGCACGCAGTCTGCCTGCCCATTGAGACTGGGCTTTCAGAGTAAAAAAATCCCTTGCAGCCCTGTAAGCTGCAAGGGACGTGTAATCTCTACTCGCGGTTCCACCCTTGTTGCCTTCCAAAATCTCCTTCATCTCTAAAAAAGGAACTATGGGAAAGCCTCTCGCAAGATGGTAACGGAATCACCGGGCCGGATTAAGGCCGCTCAGAGCTGGTCTTCAAATGGTTCCGCATAAGGGCTTTCCAGCACTCGCCCTCTCTCTGGATGCTTCTGCCATCCTACTGGTCTCGTCATCGTTTTAGCCTGTTCTTCTGATGTACCTTACCATACACCATTCTCTAATGGTTTGTCAAGGACAGCCGTATACTTTTTTCTAATCCTCCGAAACGAAAATCATTCATCAGCTCTTAATCGCACTGTCCACCTGCCCCTGAATGAAGTATTTCTGCAGGAACAGATACAGAACGATCAGAGGCAGCATACCGATAACCGCAGTAGCCGCCGCAGACCCATAGTCATTCGACACCGCCGAGAAGAAGGTTTTGATGACCAGGGTAATGGTGCGCATCTCCGTCTTCTGCAGGAAATAATAGGAATAGGTGTACTCATTCCAGACTCCCACTCCCTGAAGGATAATTACCGTCACAGTTACGCTCTTGAGCTGAGGCAGTATGACCCGGAAGAAAATCTGGAAATTAGAGGCCCCGTCAATAGCCGCTGCCTCATCCAGGGCCACGGGAATTGATGAGATAAAATTCGTGTACAGAAAAATTACCATGGGGAGCCCGAAGGCTGACAGCAAAAGCACCATGCCCCAGTAGGTGGAGGTGGCGTGAATCTTGGACATAGTAGAATAAACGCCTACCAGGATCGTCAGGGGCGTGATCATCATAACCGACATAATCAGGCTGCGGACAATCTCATTTACCTTGGATTGGTTGCGGGCCAGAGCGTAGGCCGCCATACAGCCCACCACGATCTCCAGAAGCAGTACAAAAAACGTGATGATCACGCTGTTTCGGATGCCCACAAAGATATCTCCCGCCTCGATGACCTTCTGAAAATTCCCCCAATACACGGGATCCGGAAACTGCATCCTGGAGCTGGTATCCCCGAACTCCTTCAGGGACACGTTGATGATCACATAGAATGGGAAGAGATAGAGAAATACCAGCCCAAGTCCCAGCAGATACTTCCACCAGTCTTTTAAACGGAGAGGCATCTTTTCTTTCTCTTCCTGATAAAGTACCGTGCCTCTCTCCTGCATCTTTGGTTTCTTCATCAGTATTTCACCTCCGTTTTCCTGAAATATGCGTTTACAATCATGGAGATCACCATGATCATCACAAAGGAAAATACGCCGATGGCCGCCGCATAGCCGGCCCGCTCTGCGTCAAAGTAACGGTTTGCGATATAAGTGGCCAGAGAATGGGTTCTCTTGGCAGGCCCGCCGTCCGTCATGGCGATGATTACATCGTAGAGCTTAAGCCCGCCGATCAGGTTGTAGATCACCGATGAGGCAAGGGCCGGGTGCAGCAGAGGAAGGGTGATATAGCGGAACCTCTGCCAGGGGCCGGCTCCGTCTACGGTGGCGGCCTCAAGGTAAGACTGGGACACTCCCTGAATCCCCGCCAGGTAGATGACCATGCTGACTCCCACAAACTGCCATGTGTTGACGAATACGATCACTCCGATAGCGGCCGTACTGTTTCCCAGCCAGTCGTAGGAGGTTCCGGCAAAGGCGTTGAGAATATCATTCATAACACCGCCCTTTGTCTGGAAGAAGAAATACATAATATAACCCATAACAAGGCCGGAGACCATGGCGGGCATGTAGATTACGGTCCGCACGATTCCCCTTCCTTTAAATTTCATATTCAAAAACAGCGCAAGGGCAAGACCAATCACCTGCTGCAAAAGAGTGCAGACAAAGCCGTAGATCAATGTATTGCGCAGAGAGGAACGGAACACCTTATCCTCAAACATGGAAATATAATTCGCAATGCCGATGAATTCCTTGTCCACCGAATATCCGTTCCACTTAAAGAATGACAGATAAACGGCATTAAAGAGAGGATAGGCAATAAAGACAAGCATCAGCACCACTGCCGGAACATAAAACCAGTTCAGTCTTCTTAATCTCTTTTTTGTCATAAAGCTTCTCCTTAAAGAAAGCCCCCGGAGCAGGCTCTAAGCGCCGGCTCCGAGGGCTGACACAAATCTTCGTTAATTGCCTGACAAATCCATATAGTTGTCAGCTACCATCAAAACAGCCTCTTCCAGATCTGCCTCAGGATCGCCGTCTGCCAGCAGGACACCTACAGAGTCTCCCATTACAGACCACATACCGCTGGGAAGATATTCACGGTCAAAGAAGTTATCGTAAGTAAGATCTCCGTCAAACTGCTCCTGAGCTGCCTTAAACGCATTGGTGGTATAAGCAGACTTAGCCTCAGGATCCAGCTCAATATTGGTCAGAGCGGGGATTCCGCCGTCGATCTCCACGATCTTAACCGCAATTTCCGGACGGGACAGATACTCAAGGAACTGCTTGCACTCGTCAGGATATTCCGTATCCTTCCACATACCGAAGCAGCTGAAGTTTCCTTCACCGGTACCGAAGTAGGACGCACCGTCCTCACTCACTGAAGGAGCCGGCAGAATACCGATGTTCACGTCCTCGTTGTAAGCCAGAATAGAAGGAATCGTCTCTGTGGAATACAGCGTAAAGGCGCCTTCATTGTTGGCGAATGCCTGACGGATATCGTCAATCTGGCAACTTACATAGTCCTCATTCAGGTATCCTTTTGAATACCAGTCAGCCAGCATCTGATGCCCCTGTGTTCCGTCTGCTTCAAAATCAAAGGAACCGTCCTGGAGTGCCTCAGCTTTGTTGTCCTCCACATCGCTGTTGGTGTAAAGAGTGGGCCAGATTACCTCCAGGGAATATGCGTCGAAAGCATCTCCCAGAGCAATCTCAATCGGTGCCGCATCTGTGTTGTCTTTTACAGCCTGGCAGGCTGCGTCAAAATCATCCCAGGTACGGATCTGGGTGGGATCTACTCCTGCCTCTTCCAGTACGTCCGCATTGTAGAGAACGGCGCATACAGCCTGGGTAATGGGAAGAATAAAGAGTTCCCCATCGTCATTCGTGATAACATCCTTCAGTCCTGCGTCAATATTCGCTACCCATTCCTGGTCGCTGAGATCCATCATATACTCACTGTAGCGGATCAGACTCCATCCATGGGTGGTCCAGATATCCGGGAGATCCCCGGAGGACATCCTGGTCTTCATAGCGGACTCATAATCGTCTCCGCCATTGTAAATGGTAACTTTAATGCCGGTCTCTTCTGTAAAGTCCTTTGTAATCTGCTCAAAAACTGCAAAGTCATCCGTTGTAAGGTTGTATGCAACCTCGATCTCGGCATTCGATTCCGCCTGTACGGCAGTCCCTCCAAGCATAGCCGCACACATAGCCGCACACATCATACCGCTTAACAGCTTTTTGTTTCTCTTACGCATAATATCCTCCTTTTCTGCTGATTCCTGTTTTTGTGCAAGTCCCATGAAAAATTAATTCATTTTTTCGCGCGCTTTCAGAATTGCCTGTGCATTTAACACAATTTTTCACGTTTTTTTGCTCCTGTATTTGACATTATACCAGCTTTCAGGCTATAATGATTCATATTTACTTCACAATCATTCACAATTATTGCGCCATCCCTGTTTGCAGGAATCGCCTGGAGGTATCCGCCATGTTTTATGAGAATAAACGAGACATCTTTTTGCTTTACTGTGAATGCAATCCTCTTCAGTACCCTCTTCATGTACATCAGTACATTGAACTGGTACATGTAGTGAAGGGTATTCTCCAGATGCAGATCGGTACGGAAAAGTATCTGCTTCAGCCAGGGGAGCTTGCTATTATTTTCCCAAATGTAGCCCACGATTACCATGTGATTACCGCACCTTCAAACCCCAGGGAGAAAAATACGCAGCTTCATATTCTGAACTGCCGTCTGGATTATCTTCCTTTCCACAAGACTCAGATGCTTACCATGTTTCCCAAGCATCCCAAGCTGTGCGCTTCCGATATCCATCCGGATGTCTTTTATGCAGAAAAGCGGCTGTTTGAAATCAACCAGGAGGACTATGACCAGGCTCTGGTCAGCTCTCTGGTTTCCCTGATGGTGAGCCGGATTTTCCCAAATCTTGATCTGACCGACTACCGGGAGCTTCCGCCCCAGGATCTGTCCTGTGATATCGTAGCCTACATCGGCAAACACTTTCAGGAGGAAATCTCCCTTACCTCCGTGGCGAAGCATTTTGGCATCGGGAAATACACTCTCTCACGGATTTTCTCGAACGTACTGAAAATGAATTTTTCCGCCTACATCAACTCCCTGCGGATTGACTATGCGGACTATCTTCTGCTGAGCACTGATCTGGGTATGATGGACGTTGCCATCGAGTGCGGCTACCACAACCAGCAGACCTTTTACCGTCTCTTTAAGAGCATCCACGGCTGCACCCCAAAAGAGTACAGGCAGCAGCGCTCCCCCGCCGTCCTTGCCTCGCCCCCAGCCCAGAGCTTCGTATACGAGCAGGATTTTTAAATATAACGAACTGCACGAAGTGCTTTTTGTGTCATAAGAAAGCGCTTTCACGCTTTAGCGCAACAAGCTCTTTCTTATGACATGAAAAACAGCGGCAGGGAATAAAATCTCTGCCGCTGCTGTATTAAATTTAATTTCAGCCGTTTTTTATATTATGCTGTAATGACTCTTTCCGCCCGCTCTCTGGCCACTTCTTCAGGAGTCTTTTCACGCAGCCTTACAGCTCCGTGGTACTCTTTGGTGGGGATCAAATCACCCTTGGAGAGATTCTCCTTTGCCTGGGCGATGGCCTCCCCGTACTGGGGCAGCCACTGTTCCTCCGCCACCAGCATCTCGTCAATCATCTGCCATACCTCCGGCGGATTGCATACAGCTCCGGTGAGAGGATCCATAAGGGCCGCCTGCTTCAGAAGCTGCGCGTCCCCGGAAACTGCCGCCTCCACGGCCAGCTTCTGTACCCAGATTGACTGAGAGCAAACGGCTGCGCAGCCCAAAGGCAGATCCCCTACTTTCGGTACACTAATGCCGTTTCCATCCACATAGCAGGGCACCTCCACCACAGACTCATAGGGAAGGTTGGTGATGCAGCCCTCATTCATCACGTTGAAATGACCTCTGTAGGTTCTTCCGGTCTCCAGGGACTCAATGATATAAGAGCAATGCTCCTTACCTCTCTGGGAACCGTCCAGCTTCTTGGGCGGCTCGGCCAGGATCTTGGGGTAGTCGGTATCAAACCAGTTGCGCTCTTCCCTGGTCACACGCAGATATCCCCCTGTCTCGCCGTTGATCCAGTTGTCAAGGTTAATCCAACTGGGGATCTCTTCCGGGCGTTTCCGGTACCAGGCCACGTATTCTGAGAGGTGTCCGTTGGACTCAGTGGAATAGTATCCGAAGCGCTTGAGGATATCAATGCGCACCTTCTCCTCCTCGCTGTATCTTTCGTGGGCCTCGAAGCCGGACAGAAGCTTGGGAAGCATGTCCTCTCCTTTGTGCTTTACGGAAATATACCAGGTCTGGTGATTGATGCCGGCGCAGGTAATATCCAGTTCCTCCCTGGGTATGCCAAGAACCTCCGCAATCTGCATCTCCCCGTGAATCTCTCCGTGGCAAAGACCGATGGTCTTTACTCCGCCGTACTTGTTGCAGGCCCAGGTCGCCATGGCGTTGGGGTTTGAATAATTCAGCATAATTGCCCCTGGCTCCGCCACCTCACGAATATCCTTGCAGAAATCCAGCATAGCCGCAATCACACGCTGGCCGTACATGATGCCACCCGTACACAGTGTGTCTCCCACACACTGATCCACGCCGTATTTCAGGGGAATTTCAATATCATACTCAAATCCCTCTAAACCGCCCACACGGACGCAGTTCACAATATAGCGGGCGCCCCGGAACGCCTCTCTGCGGTCAGTAGTGGCCTGGATTGTGATGGGAATATGATTTTCATCCAGATCCCGCTGGCAAAGGGCTCTGGTTCGCTCAAGGTTTTCCGCATTGATGTCAGTAAAAGATATCTCGATATCATGAAATTCCGGTACGGACAAAATATCCGTAAAAAGAGTGCGGGCGAAGACAAGGCTGCCTGCGCCGATAAAAGATACTTTAAAGCTCATAAAAGAAGTCCTCCTTTATAGATTTCAAGAATTCCTCCGGGTTGTTACGTTCATTATAACGGGAAGCCCTTTTTCAGGTGGAATTTATTAGCGCAGGGCATCTACAGATGTAAGATATTGTCGCATTTAAATTTCTGTGATATGATTCTCCATAAGAACCGCTGTCTGCGTCAATGAAAAAAGACGAGGTGTAAAAATATGGACAGAAACTATCAGCCCCCCGCATCCGTGACCATCACCGCCTATTACGCGCTGTCTCTGCCGGAATACCACATGCCCTTTCATACCCATGAAAGCTGCGAGATTATGTATGTGACCAGCGGGCGCTGTCTGGTTTTCTGCCCGGAAGAGACACATACCCTGACGGCCAATCAGTTCATCTTTCTGCGGAGTGGGACCCCGCACCGTCTGGAAATAGGAACCGGCCATCCCTGCGCTATTCTGAACCTGGAATTCTCCTTCCGCCAAAACAACAGGGGAATTCCCCTGGATGAGCTCATAAAGGGCTGCCCCTCTTTTCTCGGTTTCTGGGATAACGGCGAGCCGTATTTTGTGGCCGACGACATGAGGAACATGGGGTATTCCATGAAAGACCTAATCACCCAGCTTCAAAAAAAAGAAAAGGATTCCTCCTACCTGCTGCGGCTGCTGTTTTACCGCACCATGGTAGAGCTTTCCTACTGCGCCTGGCGGGGCAGGAAAGTACCTGGAATCCTTTATCTGAAAAAAGCCTGTTCCTATATTGACCAGAATCTGCTGGAGCCTCTCTCCGTGCCGGAGATCGCAGCCCAGGCCGGGATTAACAAATCCTACCTGCAGCTTCTCTTCTCCCGACTGATGAACTGTTCCATAGGGGAATATATTACAAAGAAGCGGATGGAGCAAGCGGCCTTTCTGCTGACCAACAGTTCTCTTGGCATCACGGACACCGCATTTTCATGCGGCTACAACAGCAGACAGCATTTTTCCCATACCTTTGAAAAATTTTATCACATGAGTCCCTCCGCATACCGGAAGCTTCACGCCCGCTCCCTGGACCCGGATACGGAAGGAGCCCGCCTGCTGCTGGACGAAGACGGAAAAGAGAGGCGCCAGTCCATGAAAATTCCGCCGGCAGGCCTCTTATAGCCGCTTTTCCTTTTACCGTTCCACTTCAAAGGGAAGCTGCGCCAGAATATCCTTTTCTTCCTCGACACCCGGATACACTTCAATCAGCTTCAATCCCTTAGGCGTCAGGCGGAACACGCAGCGCTCCGTGACATACAGCACCTTCTGGCCATTGGCGATAGCCCTCTTGGCCGAAAAGCTGACGCTTCTGACCTTCTCTACAAATTTCGGCACGGCGCCCTCTTGATGGATGGTTACCACTCCCCTTTTCTGGGTGACCTCCAGCCCTTTGGTATTGAAGGTCATGCAGAATACCACGGTGGGCGTCTTCGCCGTAATATTGGCAAACCCGCCGATTCCCGCAAAGGCCCCCGGCCCCCGGTGGGCGTTGACGTTTCCTTCCCGGTCCACCTCCAGAGCTCCCATGAAGCAGATGTCCAGCCCTCCGTTGTCATACAGATCAAACTGGTTGGCCATATCGTAGACGGAGGACGCTCCGATCATGGCGCCGAACACTTCTCCGGACACCGGGAAGCCGCCGATGCCTCCGGACTCCACCGTCAGGGTAACCAGATCCAGCATGCCGCTCTTCCTGGTGTGCCTGGAGACCATCTCCGGCAGGCCGATGCCGATATTTACAATGTCGTCCACCCGCAGTTCCTGAGCCGCCCGTCTTCCGATGATGTTTCCCACCGCGCTGTTTTTCATCTGCTTTTCGGAAGCCGTATCGATCCGGTCGTTCCATTTGCTCCAGTCTTCATAGGGAATCTCAAAGCTTCCCGTAAGCGCCGTGTAGGCCTCGTTGCGCTCCTCCGGCTCCGCCACCACAATGGCGTCCACCAGGCAGCCTGGGATGATGGCGTTTCTGGGCCGGGAAGGAGTGTTTACCAGGCGGTCCACCTGAACGATCACTTTTCCGTGATTGGCTTTTACCGCCTGGCAGATGGAGAGCGCGTCTCCGGACATAAACATATCGTCAAAAGAAATGTTTCCTTTCCGGTCGGCGGCGGTTCCCTTGATCAGCGCCACGGTGATTTTCGGCAGCTTGTAATAGAGAAATTCCTCTCCGTCCACTTCCACATACTTCACCAGAGAATCATCGATGGAGATCCGGTTGATGCCGGGGCCTTCTTTTCTGGGATCCACAAAGATATCCAGCCCCACCTTGGAGAGCGCTCCCGGCAGTCCTCCCGCCTGAGCCCGGATGGCGTGGGAGATGCAGCCAAGAGGCAGATTGTAGGCTTCGAAGCGGTCCTCCAGCACCAGTTTCTTGGTGCTTGGCATGGCTCCGAAGTGGCCGCAGATCAGCCGGTCCACCGCTCCCTCCCGGATATAGCCCTCCGCGTTTCGTTCCTCATCCCAGACGCCGAAGCCGGCGCTGGAAATCACGGTAAGGTGGCGGGGCGACTGCATCCTCTGGTATCTCCGGTAAAGAGCCTCGTGAAGCTCCACCGGATTCTCAATGCCCACAAAGGAATTGACGCAGATGCAGTCTCCGTCGCGGATCAGACGGATGGCCTCATCCGAACTCATAATTTCGTACATATAATTTCTCCTTCTTCCGGTCAGCTGCCTGTTTTTCTTACCACAGCGCCTTCTCCGCGTCCTTTCCGGAAACGAAGGGACCCGGCAGGATTCTCACGCCGCGGTGTTCCCCAAAATAATCCCGGTCAAAGACGATCCCGGTGCCGTCCGGGTTCTCGAACCGCTCCTCCGGCTCAAAGGCGCAGCCTAAAAGGTCGCTGTCTACCATTCCGGCGAAAAAGTCTTCCAGATACTCATACAGGTTGGTGGAAAGCGCCGGTTTGCCATTTTCAAAAGTCAGGTCCACATGGACTTCATGTTCCGTATCCACCAGAGGACCCTCCTCCTTCTTCCAGGGCTTCGCGCCGTTGAAGTAGGCGTTTCCTTTGGCCCAGACAGGAAGGGAATGTCCATGGGCCGGCTCCAGGCCCACCATATCCGGCGTCTCGTTCTCCATGTCAAACATCTGAATCCATTCCTCGTAGGTGGGGTACCCGTCCATTACGTGAAGTCCCACTTCCCGGTTCTCCTCATCGCTTCCTTCCGAGCTGTCTCTGAGCGCCACAAAAGGACGCGCGGGCCATTTCTGCACGAAGATGTTGTTGTAGAACCGGTCGTCCCCGTGAAGGATGGTCATAAAGCCCATGACCTCCGTCCGGTGCGGTATATGATAAGGCGTGTAGCGCAGGCCGGTGCCTCCTCCCACACAGGTAAGGGCGCCGCAGATCAGGTTGTGAACCATAGCCACGCCTTCCGTAGCCATACGCAGGGAAGCGTCTGAGAGAAGGATATTGTTGTCGATCAGGGTGGGGCCGTGTCCAACCTCCACGAAGATGTCCTGGCTCATCATGCCGCCCTTGAGCTGCTTCGCGAACTCCGGCTTCTGGTTGTCGTGGAACAGGTTCTGGGTGATGCGGGTTCCCTGCGCCTCCCAGTCGCACCAGATTCCCATGGTGCAGTGATGAATATAGTTGCGCCGGTAGATGACGTCGATGGCCGCGTGCATCTTGATGCCGGCGATCTCAGCGCCGCCCAGCTCCATCATGTTGTTGATGTGGTGGATGTGATTGTCCTCGATCACGGAGAAAACGCCGCCCATCCGTCCGATGATGCCGCCCTGCTCGCAGTGATGGATGTTGCAGCGGCGCACAAGATGGCTGCCCACCTTCTCCTTGAGCCAGCCGTGGTACTGTCCCCGGCATACGGCGTCCCGCTCCATCTGGGTCGGGCTCTTCAGATGCTTGTAGGTAAAGTAATGGTCGTTGTCCGGATCCAGGTATTTCCCCAGGGAAATCCCGGCGCATTTGCTGTTGCTGATCTCGCAGTCCTCGATGATCCATCCTTTGGACCAGTGGGGGCCGATCATACCGTCCTGGTAAGCCGCCGGCGGCGCCCAGGTGGTAGCCGCTTTGTTGATGGAAAAGCCGCTGACGGTAAGGTATCCGATGCCGGTCTGGGAAGGCATAAAGCACTCCCGGCGCACGTTGATCTCCACCTTCTCCTCGTTGGGATTCTTCCCCTGAAAATTGGCGTAAATCACCGTTTCGTCTCCTTCCTGGCAGGCATACCACTTGTAAACCGAGGCCTCCGGCTCCCAGGAGCACTCATAGACCTCTCCCTTTACGCAGGCTTCCAGGCTGTCCGCCTCATACAGCATCTTGTCGTTGAGGTAGACCGCCCCGGTATGTTTGCTGCGTCCGGCGAAATACCAGTCTCCGTATACATAGGTGGTATAAGGATTGTATCCGCCAAAAACCGAATTCTCAATCCGGCAGACCCATACGTTCCCTTCATAAGGCTTCCAGTCCTTTACCTCCTCGGCTCCGGTGATCACCGCGCCCAGCGGCTCCACGCTTCGGTAGGTAATCCTGGCGTCCTCTCTTCCGGCGTTTCTGGGGTTCACGTATTCCCGGTAAATGCCGGGGGCCACCAGCACTTCATCCCCCGGCATGGCAATCTGAGCCGCGTCGTTTATATGCTTATAGGGCATCTCCTTCGTCCCGTTTCCATCCCGGCCCGCGTTTGCGTCTACATAAATCTTCATCCGTGTTTCCTCCTGCTTCGTCTCCGCCCTTTCGGCGGGTGGTCTTGTAGGTTTATGGTATCCTGTTTCCCTCAGGCCGTCAAGAGACAAAAGCCCTCTGTCAGAGCTCTTCCAGCTCCCTAAGCCACAGATCCGCGCAGGCGTCGCTGGGCATCCTTAAATCCCCTCTTGGGGAGAGCGCCACAGACCCCACCTTGGGTCCGTCGGGCACGCAGGAGCGTTTGAACTGCTGGGCAAAAAATCTCCGGTAAAAGGTTTTCAGCCATTTCAGGATGGTTTCGCTATCATACTCTCCCTGGAAAGCCAGAAGGGCCATCCGGTAAATCTTCCTGGGCCGGCAGCCAAAACGCATCAGATAGTACAGGAAGAAATCGTGAAGCTCATAAGGCCCTACCAGGTCTTCCGTCTTCTGGGCGATCTCGCCGTCCCTGGGGGGCAGAAGCTCCGGGCTTACCGGCGTATCCAGGACGTCGTAGAGGATCTCCCGGATCGCTTCTTCCCCACAGGTATCCGCGTAATAGCGGACCAGATGGCGCACCAGGGTTTTCGGCACGGAGCAGTTCACCCCGTACATGGACATATGATCCCCGTTGTAGGTGGCCCATCCAAGGGCCAGTTCCGACATATCTCCGGTTCCCACCAGAAGGCCTCCCGTCTGGTTGGCCAGATCCATAAGGATCTGGGTCCGTTCCCTGGCCTGGCTGTTCTCATACGTCACGTCGTGGGTCTGGCCGTCGTGGCCGATGTCACGGAAATGGAGGTTCACCGCTTCCCGGATATCCACCTCCAGAAGCCGGGCTCCCAGTTTTCTGGTAAGCCGGCAGGCGTTCTGGTACGTCCGGTCCGTGGTCCCGAAGCCCGGCATGGTAACCGCGGTGACCGTATCCCTGGGAAGCCCCAGAAGATCACAGGTTTTACTCATCACCAGAAGAGCAAGGGTGGAATCCAGCCCGCCGGAAATTCCCACCACCAGGCTTTTGCTGCGGGTGTGCTCCACCCGCTTTTTCAGTCCCATGGCCTGGATCATCAGGATTTCTTCACACCTGGCGTCCCGGTCTTCCTTGCCGGCGGGAACGAAAGGCGCCGGATCAAACCGTCTGGTGAGAATCGTCTCCTCCTGTTTTATAGAGAAAAAGGTCTTCACATAGTTTCCCTCTCCCTGTTCCCGGAAGGTGTTGGCTCTGCGCCGCTCCGCGTTCAGCCGGTCCACGTCCAGCTCGGAAAGCAGCAGCCCATGGCCGAAGCGGGAGGATTCCGCCAGAATATGTCCGTTTTCCCCGATGAGGTTGTGTCCGGAAAACACCAGATCCTGGGTGGACTCCCCCGCTCCCGCGCTGGCATACACATACCCGCAGAACAGCCTTGCGGACTGAGAGGAAACCAGGGATTTCCGGTACAGATTCTTTCCGGTGGCCTCGTCGCTGGCGGAAAGGTTGGCGATTACCGTGGCTCCCGCCAATGCGTGGGCCACGCTGGGGGGATCCGGCGCCCACAGATCCTCGCACAGCTCCGCCGCTACGGTAAGATGCTCCATGCCGTCGCAGACGAAAAGCTGGTTCATCCCGAAGGGGATCTGTTCTCCCTTCCAGGAGATCCACTGCACTTCCCGTTTTCCCGGCTCAAAGTGGCGCCTTTCGTAAAATTCACTGTAGTTGGGGAGGGCGCGCTTGGGGATCAGCCCCAGAAGACGCCCGCCGCTTATAGCGGCCGCCGTATTGTACAGCGTTCCGCCCTTTTGGAATGGCAGGCCGACCAATACCATGCCGT
>CALWMW010000176.1 GCA_944382085.1 uncultured Lachnospiraceae bacterium
ACGGACACTTCCGCGTACCAGTGCGTAACCAACTTTATCGTATCTCCGGATTACTATGAGAATGAGGAGGATATGAAAGGTCTGGACCGCTATGAGCATCTGTTGTCCAGTCTGGAAGAGAGAGAAGGAATCTTTGCGGACGAGGAAGACGCCATGACGCTTCTTTCCGAGGTTGGACGGAGATCCTGGGACAATGACGATGCCAACGGGTGTACCGTTCACAGCGCGGTATACAATCTTACGGACAAGACGGTTCTTTGGACGGGGAATGAACATTACGGAGAAGAAGGATACGTCTTTGAATACGCGCTGTAAAACTCTCCTTTGCCTTTTGGAAAGAGAGAAGCTATAATAGAATCAGGACGGCCCTTAGGAGGATTCCTAAGGGCCTGTTTTGGTATGACAGAAAAGAAGGAGGAGATGGAAGATGAAGGTTTTACTGATCAATGGAAGTCCCCATCCCAATGGAAGCACCTATACGGCTCTCAGGGAGATGGAGAAGGTTTTTCAGGAGGAGAACATGGAAACGGAACTTCTTCACATCGGAGGAAAGCCCATCCGGGGCTGCATTGCCTGTATGGCCTGCCGGAAAACCGGAATGTGCGCCTTTGACGATGTTGTAAATGAAGCGGCGGCGAAGCTGCGGGAGGCGGACGGCATGGTGGTGGGAAGCCCGGTCTACTACGCTTCCGCCAACGCTACGCTCATCGCCTTCCTGGACCGTCTGTTTTACAGCGCCGATTTTGATAAGACGATGAAAGTGGGAGCTTCTGTCGTTTCTGCCAGAAGGGGAGGACTTTCCGCCACGTTTGACGAGCTGAATAAATATTTTACGATTTCAGGGATGCCGGTCGCCTCCGGCCAGTACTGGAACAGCATTCATGGAAACACGGCCCAGGAAGCGGCCCAGGATCTGGAGGGGATGCAGAGTATGCGGACGCTGGCCAGAAATATGAGTTTCCTTATGAAAAGCATCCGGCTTGGAAAAGAAAAATACGGCCTTCCCGGACAGGAGGAAAAGACGGCCACGAATTTCATTCGTTAAATTATGCACAAAAAAGCGCCTGATTTTTTTAAAAAATTAGTGAATCGTTTTCCCAAAACAGAGTTATAATGACACCGTAAACAAGAGATACTTAACCAGCCTGTTTCGGCAGGCCCGCTAAGCAGTCAGTGATTGGAGGAAAAGATAAATGACTACTTTAAAAGCTGAAAAAAGAGACATGCAGACAAAAGCGAAGAAGCTTAGACGGGAAGGATATGTGACCGGCGTTGTTTTCGGAAGAGAGATGACGGAGACGATTCCTCTTCAGATTACGGTAAAGGACGCGGAGCGTTTCTTAAAGACCGGAGGCAAGGGAAGCAAGGTTACTCTGGAAGTAGACGGTACGCCTATGGAGGCCCTGGTAAAGGAAGTAGATTACAATCCCCTGAAGCGTCAGATTCTGGAGATGGATTTCCAGGCGCTGGTAAAAGGCGAGAAGGTTCATTCTACGGCGGAGATCGTTCTGCTGAACCATGACAAGGTACAGGAAGGCGTGCTGGAGAAGCTTCTGAACGAGGTATCCTATCGGGCGCTTCCGGAATCCCTGGTTGAGAAAATTGAGATAGATGTCGCTGAAATGAAGGTGGGCGATACCATTAAGGTGGGTGATCTGGCCATCGCTTCGGACAAGAATGTAGATCTGATGACAGATCCGGAGTCCGTAGTCGTTACGGTAATGGAAGTTCACAACGCGGCTCCGGAGACGGCGGAGACGGAAGAGGAAGCTCCCGCAGAGCAGTAAGAAACAAAAGAATCACGAAAAATCCGGCAAAGAGACAGGCGTCTTTTGTCGGATTTCTTTTTTTGAAAAGCCTGTAACCGGCTTTTCAAAAGCATCATAAGATAAAGAAAAAAGGGTTTTATGAAAAAACTTCCATATGTTCCCATTGTAGGACTCATTCTCAAGGTCAGCCAGGAGCCGGACTGCTGTTCTTCTCTGATCACGCTTCGAACGGAAGAAGGCATTGCAAACGTCCAGGTTTCCCTGGATACAAAGGTCATTGACAACCTAAGGCTGCGGCCGGGGATGCGAACGGCTGCTTTTTATGACGCTTCCCTACCGGTTCCTCTGGTGTATCCGCCGCTCTACCAGGCGAAGATCATCACCAGGCTGGACCGGGAGGAAGAGATTGTCCTGGATTATTTTGACAGCGACCTGACCGCTCTGGACGGTTCTCTGAAGCTTGTTCCGGGAAGGGAAACCGAAATTGAAACGATAAACGGCCAGAGCTTTCCCTGCAGCATTCAGAACCAGACGCTTCTGGTCTATTACTCTGCGACGACCAGAAGCCTTCCGCCTCAGGCGAATCCCTCCAGGATTATCGTAATCCGCTGCAGCGAAAGCTTTTAGGGCCTTACCGCCCGGATCCGGATCCGCACATAGTCGATGATCCAGGTGCCCTGCTGAAACAGAACCGGACGAAGCTTCTCCTCGGCTTCGGCCAGAATTTCCCGGACAGTTTCCTCCGGAAGGTTTTCAAAAGGCTTCTGATCAAACATGCGGATCCATTCTTTCAGGCCGTTTTCGTTTTGCTGAGGAGTAGGACGGTCAAAGAGAAGGGCGTAAGTAACCCGAAAGCCGCATTGCTCCATCAGCGCCGTATATTCCCCGATGGAGGGGAAGTAAAATGCACGAAGATAGGAAAGTCCCCTGGCCTGGAACCGTTCTTCCAGAGCGCTGTGCACCTGCTCGGCGCAGCCTTTTCCCCCGAATTCACAGACCAGCTGCCCTCCGGATTTCAGCTGCCGGAAAAGATTTTTCAGCATCTTTTCCTGGAGGGCGGCGTCAATCCAATGGAAGACCGCATTGGAAAAAATCACGTCTGCTTTTTCTTCCAGCTCAAAGTCCACCGCGTTTCCCTGACGGAATTCCAGCTCCGGATATTGGCTCCTTGCCAGAGCCAGCATCTGGGGAGAATCGTCGATTCCCAGAACACGAAATCCCTGTTGGGAAAGCTTCTTCGTCAGAGCGCCGTTACCGCATCCCAGATCCACCGCGAACTGGCCGCTTCCTCCGGTAATCAGATTCAGCACGTCTTCCCCGTATCGATGTACAAAGGAAAAATGAGTCCGATACGTTTCTGCCTGCCAGGTTATATTCATGAGGAATGCCTCCTGCAGCTTCCCTGCTGTCCGCCGTGGTGTCCGCAGGAGTCTCCGTGGTGTCCGCAGGAACCTCCGTGATGTCCGCAGGAATCCCCGTGGTGCGCGCCGTGTCCTTCCCCGTGATGGCTGCAGGTTACATCCGGATCGTAAAGTAAGGAGCCGGACACCAGAGCCTGGACGGCATCGTCGGCTTTTCCGGAAACGCCGCCGTACAGCCGGATGCCGGCTTCTTCCAGAGCCTCTCTGGCGCCGCCCCCGATGCCGCCGCAGATCAGCGTGTCCACTCCATGTTCTTTTAGAAATCCGGCCAGGGCTCCGTGGCCGCTTCCGTTTGTATCCACAATTTCCTGGGACAGGATGGTTCCATCCTGGATGGTATAGAGCTTAAACTGCTCAGTATGTCCAAAATGCTGAAAAACTTCTCCGTTTTCGTAAGTGACTGCTGCTTTCATAAATCAAAATCCTCCTTTTTTTCATCCTGGGCCGGACATCCGCGCCACTTGTGACAGCATCTGCTTCGGCCGCAGGATTCTTCCAGGCCGTCGCAGAGATGATAGTCTCCTCCTTCAATTTTAAGAGGCCGTCCGTCCACCAGAGCCTCCGCCAGCTTTCGGCGGGCATTGGTGTAGATCTGCTGCACGGTCGTCCGGGCGATCTTCATATAGGCTCCGCATTCTTCCTGAGACAGATTTTCCCGGTCGATGAGGCGGATGGTCTCGTATTCGTCTACGGTGAGAATGACCGGCGAAGAGAACCGGGGGCTTCCCACCGGTAAAAATTCCCGGATGCCGGGCAGAGAACAGACTCGCCTGCATTTTCTGGGTCTTGGCATACGTTCACCTCCCTGAAGATTACTGACATATGTCATTTACTCGAATCCAGCATACTCCTGTTTCTGACATATGTCAATAATAAAAATGTAAAAAATCTGTGCTTGATCTTTTTTGAAAAGATTCTATAATAAGACACGACATGTATTGTCTGAAAGGAAGGGAAAAAGAATGGAAAGATTTTTTAAACTTGAGGAGAACGGCACGACCGTTTCCACGGAGGTGGTCGCGGGACTTACGACCTTCTTCACCATGGCTTATATCATCGCGGTGAATCCCAGCGTATTAAGCCAGTCGGGAATGGAATGGGGCGCCGTGTTCCTGGCTACGATCATTGCTTCCATTATCGGTACGCTGGTGATGGGGCTCTTTGCCAATGTGCCCTACGCACAGGCGCCCGGCATGGGGTTAAACGCCTTCTTTGTGTATACGGTGTGCTTCGGCCTTGGCTTTACCTGGCAGCAGGCGCTGTCCATGGTCTTTATCTGCGGCATTTTCAACATTATTATCACGGTGACCAAGGTCCGCAAATTCATTATCAAGGCGATTCCCAACAGCCTGCAGAATGCCATCGGCGGCGGCATCGGTGTGTTTGTGGCCTACATAGGGCTTCTGAACGTAGGGATCATCACCTTCGATTCCGGCGTCCCGGCGATCGTTACGTTAAACCAGCCGGTTTTCTGGCTGTTTCTCATCGGCCTGGTGCTGACCATCGGCCTTCTGGTATGCAACGTAAAGGGGACGCGCTACGAGCAGGAAGTGAAGCGGCAGCTGCCGGAGCTCAAGGACGAGAACCTGCTGCTCGAACCCTACAACCGCAACACCGCGCCCTGCAT
>CALWMW010000177.1 GCA_944382085.1 uncultured Lachnospiraceae bacterium
CCCACAGAAAACGAGCTGTCGGAGAGCCTTGGCGTGGCCCGCAACTCTGTGCGGGAGGCCATCAAGATTCTGGTGTTTCTTGGAGTCCTGGAGATCCGCAGGCCGGAAGGAACTTTTGTTTGCGACGGATTTTCCGAATCCATGATTAACCCTATGATCTATGGTATTATTTTGAATCAGGGTGATTCCTATGACAGCCTCATGGAATTGCGGGAGATGACGGAGGCAGGGGTAATCCGCCTGGCTATGGAGAAAGAAACGGAAGAGGATTTGGAGAAGCTTAAAAATGCCCTTGACTCCATGAAAGAAGCTTTTTTTGAGGAGTCTCAGGATCTGCAGGCTTCTTTTGAGGCAGACAACCGATTCCACGATACGATTATGGAGATGGGGCGAAATACGATGGTAAGCAAAATTAATAACATTGTACGTCTCCTCACGGAAAACGTCCGTTATCATACGGTATCCGAGATGATTACATCCGGGCGGGCAGGCGAACTGTATGCGGCGCATGAACGGATCTATCAGAAGCTCTGCGAGAAAGATACAGAAAAGCTGAACGAATGCATTCGCGGCACTTATTTTCTCTAAACAGATGAATGTGAAAGGATCTCTTTTTCCCTAAGAAGCGAAAAAGAGATCTATTCATTTATTGCGGTAGGAACCGTTTACTACAAAACAGTCCTATGGTTATTTTCGTATGGCCATGATAAAATTTATACCAGAAAAGAAGAAGGAACCGTGCGGAATGGAAAGAAAGAAAAAGACAAAAAGAAAAACCATCTATCTGATCCTGGCCGGACTGGCAGCGGTAATTGTCCTTACGGTTTTTGGATGGCGCATGTACACCAGGATGCTTGGCGGCAGGGACTGGAATCTGGAAGAAGAGCCGGAGACGTACGAGCGGTATTACGTATTGATTACCGACGATTCTTCTTCCGTGATGTGGCAGGATATTTACGAGAGCGCGAAAGAGACGGCGAAGGAGAACGGAGCGTATCTGGAGACCCTTGGAGAATGGCCGGGAGAAGAGTACAGCGTGGCGGATTATATCCGGATCGCCACAGCGGAAAAAGCGGACGGCATCATTGTAAAGCCGGATGGCTCTGTCGCCGTGCGCAGCGCGATTGAGGAGGCGGAGCAGGCAGGGATTCCGGTGATTACGGTGTTGGAGGACGATACCGACTCAAGCCGCAGAAGCTTTGTGGGGGTCAACAGCTACCAGCTGGGAAATACCTATGGAGAACAGATTTTAAGGTGCGTTACTCCGGAAACCAGCAGGGTGATGGTGCTTCTAAACCGCAAGGACGCCGGCAAGGATCTGGTCTTTAAGCAGCTTCGCAGCGATACCCAGGAAGGACTTGGGGGGATGGAGGTTGAAATTACTTCCATGACGCTGGATTCCGGAAGTCCCTTTGACGCGGAGGAAGCGATTCGGGATCTGTTTCACGATTCACAGGCCCGGCCGGACGTGCTGGTATGCATGAATGAGACAGACAGCGAGTGCGCTTATTTTGCCATGGTGGATTACAACCAGGTGGGAACCGTTCAGATCATCGGATATTATCAGTCGGAGCTTATGCTAAACGCGGTGGAGAAGGGGATTATCCCAGTGGTGATCAGCATTGATACGGATCAGGTGGGGCGCTACGCGGTGGAGGCCCTGGAGGAATTCTACCAGATGGGCCATGTCAGCAGCTATTACAGCGTGGGCCTGAATGTGGTGACGAAAGAGAATGTTCAGGAGTTCCTGCCTAAGCAGGATGCAGAGGATACGGAATGAAAAAAAAGAAAATGTTAAGCTGGTATCAGGGATTGTCCATCCAGACGAAGCTTTTGATGACCTTTGCCCTGACGGCGGTTCTGATGTTTGTGATCAATATTATTCTGTACAGTGAGATCAACCGATCCATGATACAGCTGGATGAAGTATATGCCACCAACGTAAGCCTGAACGAACTGGCGGAATGCCTGGAGCATACCCATGAAGAGGTGTATGAATACCTGAATACAAAGAGTACGGTTTCTCTGGAAAACTATTACCGGAACGTACAGGAACTCAAGGATATGCTGGAACAGCTGAACGACCGGAATACGGGCAGCCAGATGAAAATGCAGGAAAAAAACATCCGCGGGATGTCGGAGACGTATCTTGAGATTGCGGATCAGACGGTACAGGCCAAGAGAGGAAGAAACGCGGAGCGATACAACGACTATTACAACGAAGCGTCCAGAACATACAAATATGTGCAGAGCGCGATTTACCGGCTGAACGATATCCAGTTCCGAAGCAATTCCAACAACTATCAGATCATGCTGGAATCCCTTCAGTACCTGGAGATCATCAGCTCCGCCATTGTAATCGTGGTGGCGGTAATCAATCTGATGATTCTGGTTCTTCTGACCCGTTCCATTACAGAGCCGCTTCGCCTTCTCGCGCGATCGGCCAATGAGGTGGCGGCGGGAAACTTTGAATGGAATCTTCCGGAGACGGAAAGCAGGGACGAGGTGGGAATCGTAACGCACGCCTTTGTAAAAATGGTGCGAAGCATTCGGGAATATATCCAGAAAACGAAAGAAAGCCTGGAGAAAGAAAGGCAGATGAAGGAACGGGAGCTTCTCATGGAAACGCATCTCAAGGATGCCCAGCTGAAATATCTGCAGGCTCAGATCAATCCCCACTTTCTGTTTAATTCCCTGAACGCGGGAGCGCAGCTGGCGCTGATGGAGGATGCCGAAAAGACCAGTATTTTTATTGAAAAAATGGCGGACTTTTTCCGCTATAACGTGAGAAAAACAGAGGAAACCGCGACCCTGGAAGAAGAACTGGAAGCGGTGGACAGCTACGTATATATCCTGAACGTACGGTTCGCGGGAGAGATTCACTACGAAAAAGAAGTGTATCCGGGACTGGAAAACCTGAGGATGCCCAGTATGATTCTGCAGCCTCTGGTAGAAAACGCAGTCAATCACGGGATCCGCGGAGTAGAACGGGAAGGGCACATCTGGCTCACGGCAGAGCCGCAGGGAGAAACCGTCCACATCCAGATCCGGGATAACGGAGAAGGAATGACCAAAGAGCGACTGGAAGCGGTGAGAGAGGGACAGGTCCGTCACGGAGGCGGCCAGGGAGATTCCACCGGAATCGGGCTGGACAATGTAATCAGCCGGCTGGAGCTTTTCTTTGGGGAAAAGGATTTGTTTCAGATCACCAGTCCGGGGCCGGATCAGGGAACTTCCGTGGATCTGTGGATTCCCTTGAAGAAGGAAGCGAAAGGGATTTAGATAAAGGAGCGAACTATGTACCGAGTATTATTGGCGGATGACGAGGGAATTATGCTGGAATCTCTGAAGACGGTGATTACCAGCAACTTTGGAAAGGAATGCGAGCTGGCGTTTGCCAAGACCGGGAGAGCGGTGGTGGAGCTGGCGGAGAGCTTTCGTCCGGACATTGCGTTCATAGACATTCAGATGCCTGGAATCAACGGCATTCAGGCTATCCGGGAGATCCGTAAATTCAATACCTCCATAAAGTTCATCATCATCACCGCCTACGACAAATTTGACTATGCCAAGGAAGCCATCAACCTGGGCGTGATTGAATATCTTACCAAACCGGTAAAGCGTCAGATCGTGGTTCAGGTTCTGGAGCGCGCCATGGAGATGATCAACAGCGAGCGGAAAAAGCGCAGCGACAACCTGAAGATACAGGAAAAACTGGAAACCGTTATTCCCATTGTAGAGAACGGCCTGGTAAACAGCATGATTCTCCAGGAGGACGGCGCCAGCGATCTTTCCTATTACCGCACGCTTCTGGATATTCAGACGGAATACGCGTTTGTTCTGCTGATTCAGTTCGGTATCCCAAATGAAGAGGGGATTCTGACGGCTCCGGTGGGAATGAGCGTGAAAGCCCAGGCGTTCTATCCGGAATGCCGCGCCCTGTGCAAAGAATTTTTCACCTGTATTGTAGGACCGATTATGACGAACCGGATTGTGCTTGCCGTCCCCTGTGAAAGCGAGACGCAGGAGTACAACCAGAGAATCCGGGTGATCGAACAGGCGCGCAATCTCATGCGAAAGCTGGGATCCCGCTTTGACGCCAGATTCAGAGCCGGGATCGGCAGAACTTACCGGATTGAGGAAATGAAGCTCTCTTACGGGGAAGCCTACCGGGCGCTGAGCCAGAGCCGAAGCAGCGTGGCCCATGTGGACGATCTGCCGGTAAAGGGAAAATACAAGGGCGATTATCCGGAGGAGACGGAGCGCAAACTGTTTCAGCTGATCGCCAGGGCGGACTGGCCCTCGGCCAGGGAAAAAGCCAATGAATTTTTCGACTGGATGGTGCGCAACTATTACGACGATACCGAGGACATCCAGCTGAAGGTGCTGGAATTTGTGATCTTTGCGGAGCGGGAGGCGTTTTTCTCCGGAGGAATCGAAACGTATGATTTTCATTCCCGAAAGGATTATCTGTCTTCCGTTCTCAGATGCCCGGATTATACCTCCCTTAGAGAGTGGTATCTGGAGAAGCTGGAGGCGGTCTGCCGGAAGATTGCCACGAGACGGGAGGAGCAGTCGGAAAGTATTATTTCCAAGGCAAAAGCCTACATAAAAGAAAATTTCGCGAAAGAGCTGTCCCTGGATGAGATTTCCAGGGTCGTGAACATCAGCCCGTACTATTTCAGCAAGCTCTTCAAGGAGGAATCCGGAGAGAATTTTATCGAATATCTGACCAGAGTGCGGATCAGCCGCGCGAAGGAGCTTTTAAGCAATCCGGCCCTCAGCATCAAGGAAATCTGCGGAATGGCCGGGTACAGCGATCCCAATTACTTCAGCAGGATTTTCAAAAAGCAGGAGGATGTTACGCCCAGCGAATACCGGGAGAAAATTCAGAAAAAAGACAGGTGAGAGGCATGGGGAAGACCGAAAGGAAGAGAAAAAAAGGGAGGCTGGTTCTTCTGGCTGCCGCTTTAGCGGCGGCGCTGGCGCTGCAGGGCTGCGGCCGGGCGGATAAGGAGCAGATGGAAACAGATCTGCAGGAAGACGATACGCTGAAAATCGGCATGAGCTTTGACTCCTTCGTGATTGAACGCTGGCTGAGAGACCGGGATTATTAGGAGTCGGAGGAATAGAGATGGAAGGCTGGCTGTTTCATCTTTTAAAACTGAATGTAATTGTGTCCTTTGTCATTCTTCTGACCGTCTTTCTGGGAAAACTCTGGAAGAGCCGATATGCGGCAGGATGGAAGTACGCGGTCTGGCTGGTTCTTTCCCTGATCCTCCTTTTTCCGGTGAAACCCTTCTGGGAAGGCGCGGTGACGGTGAAGATCGGGGAAGTCTCCGACGGAGAAGCTTTACCAGGAAAGGAAGCTGTTTTAAACAGCCAGGCTTTGTCCGAGCCGGAGAAGAACGATCCGAGGGAGGTCCGCCTTTCCGGAGAGCGGATTTCCTGGCACGGAGCCCTTGAACTATTAGGTCCGGTGTGGGCCGCCGGTATCTTATTATCCGCTCTTTACCGAAGCCTTCAGTATGGATCCTCCCTTAAAAGAATCCGACGCTGGAGCCTTCCGGAGACGCACCAGGACATCAAGCGGCTGTACCGTCTGGAATGCGCGAAAATGAGGATCGCCAAGCCGCCCGCCCTGTTGAGCGTGGCGCATCTGGAAAGCCCCCTGCTGGCAGGCCTCCTGCGGCCGACCCTCTATATTCCGGAAAAGGGATATTCCCCGGAAGAGCTGCAGCTGATCTTTTCCCATGAGCTGCATCACTACCGCAGCAGGGATCTGTGGTACAAAATGCTCTTGATGACGGTATCGGTTCTCTACTGGTTCAATCCTTTCCTTCACCTGATGCGGGCGGAGGCGGATAAGGACATTGAGAATCTCAGGGATCGGAACGTGATCCAGGGATGTGGGGAACCGGAGAAGAAGGCGTACCAGAAGCTGCTTTTAAAGACGGCTTCCATGGAACGGGATTTGACGCCTCATCTGGCGGTAAGCCTGAACGACAGCCTGCTGGTGTTCAAGGACCGGATTTTTTATATGAGAAGAGCGGGACAGCTGAAAAAAGGTGTTCTCCCGGCGGCCGCCCTCTGCCTTGCGGTACTGCTGCTGAACGGGGCGGTAGGCACCGCGATCGAACAGGAGAAGGAGCCGGAGAAACCGCGGACGGCGGCGCTCAGAGAGGAAATCCGGGATTCTCTAAAGCAGTCCGGAAACGCGTTCCGGGATTCGGCCTCTTTCGTGGAAACGGACCAACCGGCAGGGGAGACGGTTGTCCGGGAAACTCTGGAAACCGCAGCGGCCATCCGGGAGACGGTGGAGACGATTCCGGCTGAAGCGATCATCCGGGAGACGGCGGAGACGATTCCGGCCGAATCGATCATCCAGGAGACAGCGGAGACGATTCCGACCGAATCGATCATCCAGGAGACGGCACAGATGTCCCAGACCGGGCAGACCGCTTCGTCTCAGGAGTCCGAAAACGGGGCGGAGCTTTACCAGAGGCTTTACGAAGAAGGCGGCACGCTGGAAGGAACGGTCGTCAGCCGGGATGCCGGCAGCATTACCGTGCAGCAGGACGGCGGCGGGACGTATACCTTTTCTCTGGACGGCACCTGGACGACTGTGGTAGCCGGGGAACCGGGAAACCATATTTCCCTGAATTACCTGGGCGCGCTGGAGGGAAGCCCCATCGCTCAGTATGCGTCGCCATCCGCCACGCAGCAGCAGGAGGAAGAGGGGATAAAAACCCTGGAGGGAATCCTGACCTTTGAGGGAAACGATCTGATCGGCGTGCAAGCGGCGGATGGAAACGAGTATACCTTCATGGCGGGAGCCGTCTCCCGGCCGGATTTTCTCACTCCGGGAGAGACCCTGCGGATCCAGTATTACGGAGAACCGGGATCCGGAGAGGTGGTAAGCGTCACAAGACCCTAACAGGAGCGGTATAGGATGGAAAAGAATGAGATTTTAAAACAATACGGAACCGATTATCAGGAGATGACAAAGAGGCTTCTGGCCGAGGCCGGATTAAGCGATCTGATCCCAGGAAAGGAGGCCAGAATCGGCATAAAGCCGAATCTGGTCTCCGGCTCCACCGCGGAGTACGGGGCGACGACGCATCCGGAAATCGTAGCGGGGATCCTGGAATACCTGAAGGAGCGGGGATTTTCCAGGATCTGTATCCTGGAGGGCTCCTGGGTAGGAGACCGTACCGAGGAAGTCATGAAGCTCTGCGGATATCAGGAGCTGTCAGAGCGGTACGAGGTTCCCTTTTATGACATGCAGAAGGACAGGGGAGTGAAAAAAAACTGCGCGGGGATGGAGCTTACCGTCTGCAGCCGGACAGAAGAGATTGATTTTCTGATTAATGTGCCGGTGCTCAAGGGGCATTGTCAGACGCGCGTCACCTGCGCGCTGAAGAATCTGAAAGGCCTGATCCCCAACCAGGAGAAACGGCGGTTTCACACGTTGGGGCTCCATAAGCCCATCGCCCACCTGAACGCGGGGATCCGGCAGGATTTTATCGTAGTGGATCACATCTGCGGGGATCTGGATTTCGAGGACGGGGGGAACCCTGTGGTGAGAAACTGCGTGATGGCGGCCAGAGATCCCGTACTGGTGGACGCGTACGCCTGCAGCCTTCTCCACTACTCCATCCGGGAGGTTCCCTATGTGGAGCTGGCCTGGAGGCTGGGAGTGGGAAGCGCGGACCTTAGCCGGGCCCGCGTTCGTACGGTGGGAGAGCAGGCTGACGAAGAGGAAGCGCTTCCCTACGCGAGAAAAACCGTGGACGTCCAGGACGCGGTGGAAGAGGTGGAATCCTGCAGCGCCTGTTACGGATATCTGATCCCGGCGTTGGATCGGCTGAAAGAGGAAGGTCTTTTGGAAAACCTGGATACCAGAATTTGCATCGGACAGGGGTATCGGGGCAAAACGGGGAAGCTGGGGATCGGCTCCTGCACCGCCCGTTTTTCCAGGAGCCTGAAGGGCTGTCCGCCGCTGGAACAGGAAATCTATGAATTTCTGAAAGCTTATCTGGAAGAAAAGGAGAAAGACAGGGAGAAACCATGGTAGAGAGAGACTATGTGATGCGCCTGATCCATGAGATGATCCGTGCGCTTTTAAAGCTGGTGCTTCATATTGACTGGAAGGAAGAGGAAAAAGACGGAATGGTACAGACCGTAGAAGACAAAGAGCTGAACGAACGGTATCAGACGCTGCGAAAACTGGTGAAAGAAAAAAAGATCAATGAGGCGGAGAATCTTCTCTATGAATATATGGAAGAACTAGATCAGGATGAAAACCGGGCCTTCGGCCTTTCCCTTCTGTTTTACGATCTGCTCACCGGATTGTCCGAAGAGTATCTGAACGATTCCGGTTTTACCCGCGAGGAAGTCACGGAGGGCGTGCGGACGGCGGCTTCCCGATACGGTTACGAGCGGTTCGCCCAGGAACTGATGGAAGGGGACTGGGATGGCTGAAAAGATTTCTGAATAGAATCCGGGACGCGGCCATACACTGAAGTAAAGCTTAGGGAGCGGCGGAACGTGAAACGGGAACAGACAGAAAGGATTTTGCTGGGAACGGCGGTCTGCGCAGGGTTTCTTGCGGGAAGCATGCTGCCGGAAATTCTGAAAATGGGAAGCGGCACTTACGCGGGGCTGTTAAGCCAGTACAGCCTTTCCCGTTATTTAGGAATCCAGCCGGACAGCCTGGCGCTTTTTATGGAGATTTTTCAGAAACGAGGGGGTTTCTTCTTTTTTTTGTGGATGAGCAGTTATACGGCGGCAGGATTGATTTTTCACGGAATCAGTCTTTTTTTGCAGGCTTCGGCGGCGGGGGTGCTTCTGGGCGTATTTCTTCTAAAGCAGGGATACGAGGGAGCGCTTCTGTTTTTTTGCTGTCTGATGCCTCAGTGGGTACTCTATCTGGCGGTCTGGCGGGAGGAGCTGTCTTTTCTGTTCCGGAAAAGATACCGGGGACTTCAGGCGCTTCCGGACGGAGTTTCCGTTCTGGGACGGCAGGATCTGAAAACCCTTGGCAGAATCGGGGTTTTATGCGCCCTTGGCTGCCTGGCGGAGTCCTTTTTGGGAATCTGGACAATGAAGCTGTTTCTCCAGTTTTTTTGATGAAATTTACCTTGCTTTTACCTGGAGAATTGCGTATAATGATTGACGCCTGCAGCCTTATGCCTGCGGGGAGAATGTTTGCCAAGGAGAAAAATATGGGACTAGAGTTGTCTGGGTTTGCCAGCTACCTGACGGAAACCAAGCACGCCTCGAAAAGCACGGTAAGCTCTTATGAGAGAGATTTGAGAAAGCTGGAAAAATATCTTACGGAGCATGGAATTTACGGCGCGCGGTCTGTTACGGCCACGAATCTGAATTCCTACATTCTTTATCTGGAGAAGCAGGGATTGTCCACCGCTACCGTTTCCAGAAATGTGGCTTCCATGAAGGCTTTTTTCCATTATGAATATGGAAGGCGCATGATCGAAAAGGATCCTACGGAGCAGATTAAAGCGCCTCACATCCAGAAGAAGTATCCGGAAATCCTTACGGTGGAGGAAGTAGAAAAGCTCCTGGAGCAGCCGTCGGACCAGAGCCCCAAGGGGCAGAGGGACCGGGCGATGCTGGAACTTCTGTACGGAACCGGGATGCGGGTGACGGGGCTTATTACGCTGGAATGGATGGAGGTAAACATGAGCCTTGGGTTCCTTACCTGCCGGGAAGCGGAGAAAGAACGGGTGGTTCCCTTCGGTTCGCAGGCAAAGGAAGCCCTGGAGCGTTACCTGAGCAGCGGGAGAGAGGCTCTGCTGAAAGGCAGGAAGAGCAAGTATCTTTTTGTGAACTGTTCCGGAGAATGCATGAGCCGTCAGGGCTTTTGGAAGCTGATGAAGCTGTACGCAAAAAAAGCAGGGATCCGTTCGGATATTACCCCGCATACGCTTCGGCATTCCTTCGCCGCGCATCTGGTGCAGAAGGGGGCGGATCTGAGAATGGTTCAGGAGCTTTTGGGACATTCGGATCTGGCGACGACCCAGATCTATCTGGATATGAATGTGGAGAGGATAAAAAACAATTACAGGCAGGCGCACCTTGGGGGATGACGCCTGCCCTCTTTTTTCAGCACTTCTTATAGATATCGTAAATCAGCGCTTCCGATTTTTCCCATCCGAGGCACGGATCGGTAATGGATTTCCCGAATACATGGGGATTCGCTCCGATTTTCTGGCTGCCGTCCTCCAGATAGCTTTCAATCATAAATCCCTTGATCAGGTCATGGATGTCGGGATTGTAACTTCGGCTGTGCAGCACCTCCTGGACGATGCGGATCTGTTCCAGATACTGTTTGTTGGAATTGGAATGATTCGTATCGATGATCGCCGCGGGATTCTTTAAATCATGCTGCCGGTACATCTGAAGCAGAAGCATCAGATCCTCGTAATGGTAGTTGGGGATGGAATTCCCGTGTTTGTTTACCGCGCCCCGGAGTACGACATGGGCTACCTCATTTCCGTCCGTGTGTACCTCCCAGCCCCGGTAGATAAACGTATGCCGGCTCTGGGCGGCCACGACGGAATTGAACATCACGGAGAGATCGCCGCTGGTGGGATTTTTCATGCCGGCCGGAACGTCCATGCCGCTGACAGTCATGCGGTGATGCTGGTCCTCCACCGAGCGCGCTCCGATGGCTACGTAAGAGAGAAGATCGTCCAGATAACGCCAGTTCTCCGGATAGAGCATCTCATCCGCGGAAGTCAGTCCCGTCTCTTCAATGGCCGTGGCGTGAAGCTTTCTCATGGCTACGATGCCGGCCAGAAGATCCGGTTTCTTTTCGGGATCCGGCTGGTGAACCAGCCCCTTGTATCCCATTCCCGTGGTACGCGGCTTATTCGTATAGATCCGGGGAATCAGGATGAGCCGGTCTCCGACTTTGTCCTGTACCTTCGCCAGCCGGTGCACATATTCCAGCACGGGTTCCTCGCTGTCCGCGGAGCAGGGCCCGATGATCACCAGAAATTTATCGGACTTCCCGGTAAAGACGTCCCGGATCTGAGCGTCCCGCTCTTTTTTTATGGAAATTACCTTTTCAGATAACGGATATTGTTGTTTTACTTCCGCGGGAACGGGAAGCTTTTTCACAAAATGAAACGACATAGTCACACCTCGCAGTAATTATTTTCCGGAACTATTATAGTATAGGGTTCCTGAAAAGTCGATGTTTTTTTATTTTCATTTTCTTCCTGTTGTGGTATAGTGGAACTGTTTAGTCTTACAGGATGAGGAGGAAGAGATGGACAGCGAGAAGAAACTATATTTTCCTATGTTTGTGGATCTCACAGATAAGAAAGTAGTAGTTGTGGGAGCCGGGACGATCGCGAAGCGCAGGATCCGGACCATGGTAGCTTTTACCAGCCGCCTGGTCGTGATCGCTCCTGAGGTGAACCCGGAGCTGAGAGAGCTGGAGGAAGCCGGAAGGCTGACGATTCTCAAAAAAACGTACGAGAGGGAGGACCTCTGCGGCGCGTCTATGGTGATTGCCGCCGCCAACGACAAAAAGACGAACCAGGAGATCTACGAAGCGTGCAAAAGCATGGGGATTCCGGTTAACGTATATAAGGATAAAACAAAATGCGATTTTTATTTTCCGGGAGTCGCCGCCTTTGAACACACCGTGGTGGGCGTCAGCGGCAGTGGCCGGGAGCAGAGAAAATCCAGAGGGCTGGCAGAGAAGATTCAAACCTTCCTGGCAGAGGAACTGGGAGGAAAGGGCGGCACAAAGACGGATGAAGGTTAAAATCTTTACAGACGGGGCGGCCAGAGGAAACCCCAACGGACCGGGAGGATACGGAACCATTCTGCAGTATGTGGACTCCAGAGGAACGCTTCATGAGCGGGAGTATTCCCAGGGCTATGTGAAGACGACCAACAATCGCATGGAGCTTATGGCGGCGATTGTGGGACTGGAGGCGCTGACGCGTCCCTGCGAAGTGGAGCTGTATTCGGATTCCAAATATCTGACGGACGCCTTTAACCAGAACTGGATTGAAGGCTGGGTCCGGAAAAACTGGACCAGAGGGAAAAACGAACCGGTAAAAAACGTGGATCTGTGGAAGCGCCTTCTGGCGGCGGCGGCCCCGCACAAGGTTCGCTATATCTGGGTAAAGGGGCACGACGGACATGCGGAGAACGAGCGGTGCGACCGTCTCGCCACTTCGGCGGCGGATGGGGAAGACCGGATTCCGGATCCAGGACTTTAGGAGAAAGGCCGGATTTTACGGTTGAAATGGAGAAAACCCTGTGATATCATACCTTTGTTGCAGGAAACATAAGTTTGGAGGAATTTGTCGTGGAAAAATACGGAGTAAATGAATTGCGTAAGATGTTTCTGGAATTTTTCAGAAGCAAAGATCATTATATTATGAACAGCTTTTCTCTGGTGCCGCATAACGATAACAGCCTTTTGCTGATTAACGCTGGCATGGCGCCTTTGAAGCCTTATTTTACGGGAGCGGAGATCCCTCCCAAGAGAAGGGTGGCTACCTGCCAGAAGTGCATCCGTACCGGAGATATTGAGAATGTGGGGAAGACCGCGCGCCACGGCACATTCTTTGAGATGCTGGGAAACTTTTCTTTCGGAGATTACTTTAAAAAAGAAGCCATTACCTGGACCTGGGAATTCCTTACCAAGGTGGTGGGCCTTGAGGAAGACCGCCTGTATCCTTCCGTCTACGTAGATGACGACGAGGCGTGGGAGATCTGGAACAAGGAGATCGGGATCGCCCCGGAACGAATCTTCCGTTTTGGAAAAGAGGACAATTTCTGGGAGCACGGCGCAGGCCCCTGCGGCCCCTGCTCAGAGGTTTATTATGATCGCGGTCCCGAATACGGCTGCGGCAAACCGGACTGTACGGTGGGGTGCGACTGCGACCGGTATATTGAGATCTGGAACGACGTGTTCACCCAGTTTGAAAGCGACGGCAAGGGCCATTATGAAACGCTGAAGCAGAAGAACATCGATACCGGTATGGGACTGGAGCGCCTGGCCACGGTGGTACAGGGCGTGGATTCCATCTTTGACGTGGATACGATTCAGGCTCTTCGGGATAAGGTCTGCGAGCTGGCCCACACGGAATACAAAAAGGACGAGACCAAAGACGTTTCCATCCGGCTGATTGTGGATCACATCCGTTCCGCCACGTTTATGATTTCAGATGGAATTATGCCCACCAACGAAGGCAGAGGATACGTGCTGCGGCGTCTGATCCGCCGGGCCGCCCGCCACGGACGTTTGCTGGGAATCGAAGGACAGTTCCTTTCCAGACTCAGTGAGAGCGTGATCGAGGGATCCAAGGACGGTTACCCGGAGCTGGATGAGAAGAGAGACTTCATCTTTAAAGTGCTCTCCCAGGAGGAAGAGAAATTCAGCCGCACCATCGATCAGGGACTGAATATCCTGAGCGGCATGGAGAACAGCCTTCAGGAAGCCGGCCAGAAGAAGCTGTCCGGGAAGGACGCGTTTCTTCTGTACGATACGTACGGATTCCCGCTGGATCTGACCAGAGAGATTCTGGAGGAGAAAGGCTACGAGGTAGACGAGGAAGGCTTTGCCTCCTGCATGGAAGAGCAGCGAAAGAAAGCAAGAGAAGCCAGGGCGGTGACCAACTATATGGGAGCGGACGCTACCGTATACGATCAGCTGCCGACGGAGCTGACCACGGAATTCGTGGGCTATGACAAACTGGAATGCCAGGCCGTGGTAACCGCGCTGACCACGGAGACGGAAGTGACCGAGGCGCTCACAGAAGGAGAAAAGGGAACGGTAGTCACAGACCGGACGCCCTTCTACGGCACCATGGGCGGCCAGAACGGAGACCGGGGCGAGCTTGCTCTGGCGGACGGCAGCATCTTCGTGGTGGAGGATACGGTTCACCTCAGAGGCGGCAAGGTAGGCCATGTGGGCTATCTGGCCTCCGGAATGGTAAAGACCGGGGATACGGTATCCATGAAGGTGGAGGAAGCGGCCAGAAAGAATACGTGCCGGAACCACAGCGCTACCCATCTTCTGCAGAAAGCCCTGAAAACGGTGCTGGGTTCCCATGTGGAGCAGAAGGGCTCCCTGGTAGCGCCGGACCGGCTGCGGTTTGACTTCGCTCATTTCCAGGCCATGACAGAAGAAGAGATCCGGAAGGTGGAAGACCTGGTGAATCAGGAGATCCATGCCGGACTTGAGGTGACGACTCAGGTTATGAGCCTGGAGGACGCGAAGAAAACGGGAGCTATGGCTTTGTTCGGGGAAAAATACGGAAGCCAGGTGCGGGTAGTGTCTATGGGAGACTTTTCCAAAGAGCTCTGCGGCGGCACCCATGTATCCAATACGTCGCAGATTCTGGCGTTCAAGATTGTTTCCGAGTCCGGAATCGCTGCCGGCGTGCGCCGGATCGAAGCGCTTACCGGAGACGCGGTGTTCGCTTACTATAGAAATGTGGAACAGACGCTGGCGAAGGCAGCCGCGCTTTTGAAGACGGTTCCGGAATCTGTGCCGGAGAAGATTTCAGCCCTAGAAGGGGAGCTGAAAGCGCTCCACAGCGAGAACGAGTCTCTCAAAAGCCGTCTTGCCAAGGATGCCCTGGGAGACGTTATGGACCAGGTGCGCGAGATCAAAGGCGTGAAGCTTCTGGCCGCCAGCCTCCAGGGCGTGGATATGAACGGCCTGAGAGAACTTGGCGACCAGCTGAGAGATAAGCTTGAGGAAGGCGTGGTGGTTCTGGCTTCTGAAAACGAAGGCAAAGTCAGCCTCATGGCTGCGGTTACAGACGGCGCCATGAAACAGGGCGCCCATGCCGGAAATCTCATCAAAGGGATCGCGGCCTGCGTAGGAGGCGGCGGAGGCGGCCGTCCGAATATGGCTCAGGCAGGCGGCAAGAATCCCCAGGGAATCCCTCAGGCGCTGGAGAAAGCCGGGGAAGTTCTGGAAAGTCAGCTCAAAGACGGCGGTGAATGAAAATAGCTTGCAAAAAGAGTTGACGAAAACAGAAAGTATGGTATAATCGTAGTAGTGCAGTAAAATACCCAGACAGTTGTATTATGCACAATCTACAACTGGAGGGAGGGTAGGTGTGAGACAATGTCAAATGTACTCGTGAAAGAAAACGAGACTCTGGACAGCGCTTTACGTCGTTTCAAAAGAAACTGTGCCAAAGCGGGAATCCAGCAGGAGATTCGTAAAAGAGAGCATTATGAGAAGCCCAGCGTAAGACGTAAGAAAAAGTCTGAAGCTGCTCGTAAGCGTAAATTTAATTAATGTGCATTAAAATTCCTGGCCATACCCTGGTCAGGAATTTTTTTATAAAGGAAAGCGGACAGTATGGACAAAATAGCAAAACGAGTTTTCAGCCGTTTGTTTTTCGTAGGAGTGGCGATCCTGATACAGGTAGGATGGATTATTTTATCCGTGGCGACGCTGGGGGCGAAGCTGCCCTTTATGACGTTTCTGGTGGAGGCGCTGAGCTTGCTGGCCGTCCTGTGGCTGGTGAACAAAGACATAAACCCCGCCTATAAGCTGGCCTGGACGATTCTCATCCTGGCGGTGCCCATCGCCGGAGCGGTGATTTATTTCCTGTTTGGAAAATCCCGGCTGGCAAAGGATCTGAACGGAAAGCTGGAGGAGGTCCGCAAAGAGGCGGACGCCTTTCTGGAAGAGGACCGGACGGTCACAGACGAGCTCTGGGAACAGGATCCGGAGGCGGCCAGGCAGTCCCGGTACATCCGGGAATACGCAGGGTTCCCTCTTTACCGTAAGACCGGCACCCGGTACTTTCACGTGGGGGAAGAGCTCTACCGCGCCATGATCGAAGAACTGAAGCAGGCGGAGCATTATATTTTTCTGGAATACTTTATTATCGACAACGGCGTGATGTGGCAGGGGATTCTGGATATCCTGGAACAGAAAGTGCGCCTGGGCGTGGACGTCCGGCTGATCTACGACGATGTGGGATGCGTGAATACCCTTCCGGCAAACTTTTACCTTCAGCTTCGCATGCGGGGAATCAAATGCGAGGTTTTTAATCCCTTTCTTCCCATCGCCTCGGTCGTCCTGAATAACCGGGATCACCGGAAGATCATGGTGATCGACGGACATACGGCATTTACCGGGGGCATCAATCTGGCGGACGAGTACATCAACCGGAAGAAGCGTTTCGGATACTGGAAGGATACCGGCGTCATGCTGAAAGGGGAAGCGGTATGGAGCTTCACGCTGATGTTTCTTCAGATGTGGAGCGTGCTCTCCGGAGAGAAACCGGAGTATCAGAAATACAGGCCCCACGAGTGGCACCCGGAGGAGTTTGAGGACGACGGATTTGTCCAGCCTTATGGGGATACGCCTCTGGATCACGAGACCGTGGGAGAAAACGTTTATCTGAATATCATCAACCGCGCCAGAAAGTATATCTACATCTTTACTCCCTATCTGGTAACGGACAATGAGATAACCACGGCCCTCTGCCTGGCGGCGAAGAGCGGCATAGACGTGCGGATTGTGACGCCGGGCATTCCGGATAAAAAACTGGTGTTTCTGCTGACGCAGTCCTATTATGACAAGCTGATTCAGTCCGGCGTGCGGATTTTTGAGTTTAAGCCGGGATTTCTCCACGCGAAATCCTTCGTCTGCGACGATGAAATCGCGACGGTAGGGACCATTAACCTGGATTTCAGAAGCCTCTACCTTCATTTTGAATGCGGCGTGTGGATGTACCGCACCGAGGCGGTTCTCCAGATCAAAGAGGATGCGCTGGCCATCTTTCGGGAATGCAGGGAAATTACCTGGAAAGACTGCGAGGAGAAATCTCTTGGGAAACGTCTGGTTCAGAGCGTGCTGCGCCTGTTCGCGCCTCTGCTGTAGAAACGGGGGCGAATGTTTTTTCTGTTCCCGCAATATAGATAGAGAAAGAACGTACAGGACGGGGAATATGAAAAAATGGATCAGCCTGCTTCTGGCGGTTTGCCTGCTGGCGGCGTCCAAGACGCCGGCATTTGCCCAGGAAACGGTTCCTTCCCTTGAGACGCCCCGCGCGGCGGTGATGGAAGTAACCACCGGACAGATTCTTTTTGAAAAAGAAGGCGACGCCAGAGCGCATCCCGCCAGCGTGACGAAGCTTATGACGGTCCTTTTGGCCTTTGAAGCGCTGGAATCCGGGAAAATCACGCTGAAAGAGGAGGTCGTGACCAGCGCCCATGCGAAATCCATGGGAGGCTCCCAGGTTTTTTTGGAAGAGGGAGAAGTACAGACCGTGGAGACGCTGCTGAAATGCGTCCTCATTGCCTCCGGAAACGACGCGTCCGTAGCTTTGGCGGAGCATATCAGCGGCACGGAAGAAGCTTTCGTGGCAAGGATGAATGAGGAAGCAGAAAGGCTGGGGATGGCAAATACGCATTTTGTGGATTGCTGCGGACTCACCGATTCCAAAGAGCATTTTACTTCAGCCAGAGATGTGGCGATCCTGTCCGGGGAGCTTTTGAGGCGCTATCCCCAGGTGACAGAGTACTCAGATATCTGGATGGAGGACATTACCCATGTCACCAGGCAGGGGAGCAGCCTTTTTACCCTGGCCAATACGAATAAGCTTCTGCGCAGCTATCCGGGCTGCGACGGGCTCAAGACGGGGAGTACCAGCCAGGCGGGTTTCTGCCTGAGCGCCACCGCCAGGCGGGACGGAATCCGGCTGGTCAGCGTCGTGCTGGGAGCGCCGGACTCCAAAACCCGTTTCCAGGAGGCGGGAGATCTTCTGAACTATGGGTTTTCCAGATGCTCGTTATATTACGATGAGTCCATGGAAGATCCGGGGACGGTGAACGTTAGAGGCGGGAAGCAGGAAGAGGCGGATCTGATATATGAGACGGAATTTTCCTACCTGAGCACCTCCGGAGAAGACTTTTCCCAAATCGAAAAGGAGCTTCTTTTGGAGAAGGAGCTGAAAGCCCCGGTGAAAAAAGGGCAGCAGGCGGGAACGCTGGTCTATACGCTGGGGGACAAGAAAATCGGAGAGGTGAGCGTCCTTACGGCGGAAGCGGTGGAGGCGACGGATTACCCGTACGCGCTTTCCAGGGTCCTGAGCGGGTGGCTTTTGTCAGAAGATAAGGAATAGTTCAGGCCGCAGGGGTTTTCAGAACGGGAAGAGTGTGATATACTGCAAGAACTGACAGCGCCGGAGCGCGCCGGGAAGGTGAGCCCGGAGCCTGCGGAGGAAAGGATACGAAGAAGCATGAGCGATATAAAGGTGGCCCGGTATAAGATACGGCTGACACGGGAGAAACATACTTCGTCAGCGCCCTTTACCCTGGTCTTTCTCAGTGATCTTCATAACGCCGGGTACGGAGAAGGAAACCAGAACCTTCTGGCTGCGGTCCGCAACCAGTCTCCGGCCGCGGTGCTGGTAGGCGGGGATATGGTGACGGCAAATGAGAAGGTGGAGACGAGCCGGGCGCTGTCTCTTCTGGACGGACTGACCAAGCAGTATCCCGTCTATTATGCCAATGGAAACCATGAGTGCCGACTGAAACATCAGCCGGAAAAGTATGGCAACGCTTATGAAAAATACAGCTCAGCCATAAAAAGCCTTGGCGTGCATCTCCTGGAGAACGCCTGCCAGCTTCTGGAAATCGAAAAAACAAAGCTGGCGGTGTGGGGATGCGAGCTTCCTGCGGAATATTTCCGCCGGGGGAGGCTTCCCAAACTGGACGGCGCTGTGCTGAGGCGCCTTCTGGGGGAACCGGTACCGGATGTTTTCAACCTTCTGCTGGCGCATCAGCCGGAGTACTTCCCGGCGTACGCAAAGTGGGGGGCGGATCTTACGCTTTCCGGACATCTCCACGGAGGAATGGTAAGGCTTCCCCTGGTGGGAGGGGTGATCAGCCCGCGCTTCCGGCTTTTCCCGCGGTATGACCAGGGCCTTTATGAGGAGGATGGAAGAAAACTCATAGTCAGCGCCGGACTTGGGAATCATACGATCCCTCTTAGGATCAACAATCCGCCGGAGCTTTCTGTGATCGACCTAATTTAAGCATGGGAGAGATGAGACATGGGAATACCCGTCAAACTGGAGGTTTTTCAGGGACCGCTGGATCTGCTTCTGCACCTGATTGAAAAGAACAAAGTGAATATTTACGACATTCCCATTGTGGAGATCACGGATCAGTACATGGAATACGTGGGACAGATGCAGGGGGAGAATCTGGAAGTGATGAGCGAGTTCCTGGTGATGGCGGCTACGCTTCTGGACATCAAATCCAGGCTGCTTCTTCCGCCGGAGAAGGACGAGGACGGAGAGGAGCAGGATCCCAGAGCGGAACTGGTGGAGAAGCTTTTGGAATACAAGATGTACAAATACATGTCCTATGAGCTCCGGGAGCGTCAGGAGAACGCGGCCTTTACCCTTTACAAGGAGCCGACCATTCCGGAGGAGGTAAAAGCCTACCGGCAGCCGGTGGATGTGGAGGAACTTCTGCGCGGCGTCAGCGTCGGAAACCTCCACCGGATGTTCCAGGACCTGATGCGCAGGCAGGAGGACCGGATCGATCCCATACGGAGCAAGTTCGGGACGCTGGAGAAAGAAGAAGTAGACCTGAATGAGACCATGTCCTTTGTCGTCCGCTATATCGCGGAGAACGTTTCCTGCACCTTCCGGCAGCTTCTGACGCTCAGGAAGGGCAAGCTTTACATGATTGTTACGTTTATGACTCTTTTGGAGCTGATGAAGGAAGGAAGGGTAGAGGTAAAGCAGGACGGGGTTTTTCAGGAAATCTACATACAGGCGACGGAGACGCTTTCCAGGGAAGAGGAGGTTTCCTGGGAGGAAGCGGGCTTAGTCTGAAGCAGGAAGGCGAAAGGAGCACAAAGACACAGTGGGAACAGAAAAAATCGGGGAAGAGAAAGCGCAGGCGGCCATTGAGGCGATCCTTTTCGCCATGGGGGATTCTGTGGAACTGGAAAAGATCGCGGCAGCCTTGGAGCTTTCCAAAGAAGAGACCAGAAACGTGCTGAAGCACATGGAAGAGAAGTACCGGCAGGAAGACCGGGGAATCCGGATCATCGAGCTGGAGAACGCGTATCAGCTGTGCACCAAAAGCGAGCTGTACGAGTACCTGATCCGGGTGGCCAAACAGCCCAAGAAGCCGGTGCTGACGGACGTGGTGATGGAGACGCTGTCCATCATCGCCTACAAGCAGCCGGTGACGAAGCTGGAACTGGAAAAGATCAGGGGCGTAAAGAGCGACCACGCCGTCAACAAGCTGGTGGAGTACGGCCTTGTACAGGAGGTGGGGCGGCTGGACGCTCCGGGACGCCCTCTGCTTTTTGGCACTACGGAAGAATTCCTGCGCCATTTCGGCGTGCAGTCTCTGGAAGAGCTTCCCTCGCTGAATCCCGTTCAGATGGAGGACTTCAAAGCAGAGGCGGAGGAAGAGATTCAGATGAAGCTGGAAGTATAAGAAGAGGGAGAGGATGGATTGGGAAAGAAAAAGAGAGCTGCCGCAGGTCTGGCAGCGATATGGATTCTGATTGCCCTGCCGGTACAGGCTCAGGAAGAAGCGATGGAATTGTACGCCCGCAGCGCCGTCTTAATGGACGGAAGCAGCGGGCGTATTCTTTTTGGAAAAGAAGAAGATACGCCACGGCCCATGGCAAGCACCACAAAGCTTATGACGTGTATCCTGGCGCTGGAAGAGGCGGGAGGGCTGAAGGGGACGGAGAAGATCGTCTGCACGGCTTCCGAAAACGCGGCTTCCCAGCCGGAGGTAAAGCTCGGCATGAAAAAAGGGGAACGCTTTTTGCTTGAGGATCTTCTGTATTCCCTGATGCTGGAGTCTCACAACGATTCGGCCGTCTGCGTCAGCGAGACGCTCGCGGGAAGTACGGAAGCGTTTGCCGCGAAGATGAATCAAAAAGCGGAGGAGATCGGATGCGAGGATACGTATTATATTACGCCCAACGGACTGGATGCGTCCGATGAGAACGGCGTCCACCATTCCACGGCTGCGGACCTTGCGCGGGTCATGCGCTACTGTCTGACCGAGTCGCCGGCGGCAGAAGACTTCCTGACCGTCACCCGCGCCGCGTCTTACTCCTTTTCCAACCAGGAGGGGACCAGAAGCTTTTCCTGCGCGAACCATAACGCGTTCCTTACTATGATGGAAGGCGCTCTTTCCGGAAAAACCGGGTACACGGCGGAGGCGGGCTACTGCTACGTGGGAGCGCTGAAGCGGGAGGATACGCTGCTGATCGTATCGCTGCTGGCCTGCGGGTGGCCGGGAAACAAGGGATACAAGTGGTCGGATACCAGGGAACTGGTGGAGTACGGGCTGAAGCCTTACGAGATGAAGACCATCGGGAACGAATCTTTTTCCCTTCCGGCGGTCCCGGTGGAAGGCGGACAGAAAGCAGAGGTGGTCACGAAGGCGGAACCGGAGCCGGTCAGGCTTCTGATGAAAGAGGGAGAACACATCCAAAGAACCCTATGGCGAAAAAGCATGGCGAAAGCTCCGGTAAAAGAAGGGGAGGAACTGGGAGAGATTTTTTATCTCCTGGACGGCGTTCCGTATGCGAAAACTGAGATAAAAGCCGGGGCGAATGTGGAGAAGGCGGACTACGTTTTCTGCCTGCTAAGACTTCTGGAAGATTTCTTTCTGTAGCGCAGTTTCCCTCTTGCATTTTTACCACAAAAAGGGTACTATATACTCGGCAGAAATTAGTCATATTTTAATATAAGATGGAGGACTGTACAATGAGTAATACTTCACAAAGCTTAGCAGGCAAGAGGATATCCGGATTGCTTGATGAGAACAGTTTTGTTGAGATCGGTGCCAACGTAACTGCCAGGAGCACAGATTTCAACATGCAGCAGACAGAAACACCGGGTGACGGAGTGATAACCGGCTATGGCGTGATTGCAGGGCGCCTGGTTTATGTATACAGTCAGGATGCTTCTGTTCTGGGAGGAACCATCGGTGAGATGCATGCGAAAAAGATCACCGCGCTTTATGACATGGCCATGAAAATGGGAGCTCCCGTGATTGGCCTTTTAGATTGCGCTGGACTGAGGCTGCAGGAGGCTACCGACGCGCTGAACGCGTTTGGCGAGATCTATCAGAAGCAGGCCATGGCCTCCGGCGTCGTACCCCAGATCGCGGCGGTATTCGGAACATGCGGCGGCGGACTGGCTCTGGTTCCGGCCCTTGCGGACTTTACTTTTATGGAGGGAGAGAAGGCGGAGCTTTTCGTAAATACGCCCAATGCTCTTTCCGGAAACACCAAAGAAAAATGCAACACCGCTTCTGCCAAATTCCAGAGTGAGGAGGCAGGGCTGGTAGATTTTGTGGGAAGCGAAGAGGAGATCCTCGCCAAGATCCGCGTTCTGGTGGATCTGCTTCCCTCCAACAACGAGGACGACAGCTACTACGAAGAGTGCGGCGACGACCTGAACCGCGTATGCGCGGATCTGGCCAACGCGCTGGGAGACCCTGCGGTACTGGCGGCGGATCTCGCGGACGGACACAATTTCCTGGAAGTGAAGAAAGAGTACGCCAGGGATATGGTGACCGGTTTTATCCGCCTGAACGGAGCCACCGTAGGCGTTGTGGGCAACCGTACGGAGCGCTACGATGAGGAAGGAAACGTTGCCGAGACCTTTGACTGCTCTCTGAGCGCCAAAGGAGCGCAGAAGGCGGCGGAGTTCGTGGAGTTCTGCGACGCTTTTGAACTTCCGGTCCTTACCCTTACCAACGTGGAAGGCTTCAAGGCTACGAAATGCACAGAGAAGCGGATCGCCAAAGCGGCGGCCAAGCTTACGTACGCCTTCGCGGACGCGACGGTACCCAAGGTAAACGTGATTACCGGAAAAGCCTTCGGAAGCGCGTATGTGGCCATGAACAGCAAAGCGCTGGGAGCGGACGTCACCTTTGCCTGGAGCCAGGCTCAGATCGGAATGATGGATCCCCAGCTGGCGGCGAAGATTATGTATGAGAAAGAGAGCGCATCGGTGATTACGGAGAAAGCGGCAGAATATGCGGCTCTTCAGTCCAGCGCGATGGCAGCGGCCAGAAGAGGATATGTGGACACCGTGATCGAGGCGGAGGATACCAGAAAGTATGTTATCGGCGCTTTTGAAATGCTGTTCACGAAAAGAGAAGACCGTCCGGCGAAAAAGCACGGAACGGTTTAAGCGAGGTGACACACATGAAACATAGATTAAGTGCATGGCTGCTTGCCGCGGGAATGGCCGTATCTGCTTTTTCCATGACTGCCGCAGCGGAGGAGGCCGGGACAGAGGCCGGAACGCCGGTTACGGAGGCAGCGCAGGAGGAAGAAGTTCTGGAAGAGTTGGATGAGGCGGAATCGGAGCTGATTTCCGAGGCTTCCCAGGCAGAGAGCAGCGCGCAGGAGGATCAGGCAGAAGCGCAGACGGAGTCTGAGACCATGTCGGAGGAAGAGTATTACGTCAGCATTGCCGAGAACTATCTTCAGACGTTAAGCGATATGGACGACGCGAGCCTGGAAGCTATGGAGACAAGCGACGACGCGGGAACCGCTCTCGTTGCCTTCAACTGGTCCGCTTCCAAGGGAGAGCTTGGAAAATTCCAGGAAGTGACCAGCGCGGAAGCGACGATAGACGGACAGAATCTGGTGATCCTTGCCCATGCGAAATACGAGGAGATTGAGGAGACCACGGATGTGGAGGTAACCTTTACCTTCAGCATGCAGAGCTCTTCCTTGCTTCTGACGGACATTGAGTGGGAAGTGGAATATCCCATGAGTACGCTGATTCAGCGAGCCGGCCTGAATACGTTGATGGGTCTTGGAGTCGTGTTTGCGGCCCTGGCGTTTTTAACCTTTGTGATCGGAAGACTTCATTATATTTCTGATTTTGTGGAAGGACGCGGCAAGAAAGACGCGGCGCCCGCCCCTGCTGCAGCACCGGCTCCGGCTCCTGCCCCCGCGGCAGTTCTGGAACAGGAAGAGAATCTCACAGACGACCTGGAGCTGGTTGCTGTGATTGCGGCCGCCATCGCCGCGGCTGAGAACCGGTCACCGGAGGGATTCGTAGTGCGTTCCATCCGGAAAGCGAATAAAAGAAACTGGCGCAATGCCTGAATACCTTAAATACAGGAGGATAGACTGATGAAAACTTATACAATTACGGTAAATGGAAATGTGTACGATGTAACAGTAGAAGAGGGAACCGGAAGCGCGGCTCCCGCGCCCGCTCCCGCAGCTCCCAGACCCGCAGCGCCCGCTCCCGCGGCAGCGCCGGCTCCTGCGCCTGCTCCGGCAGCGCCCAAGGCGGCTCCGGCTCCTGCTCCTGCGGGAAATGCAGGTTCGGTTCAGGTGACCGCTTCGGTTCCCGGCAAGATTATCAGCATTGAAGCCGGCGTAGGCCAGGCGGTGAAAGCAGGGGATTCCATCGTGGTACTGGAAGCCATGAAGATGGAGATTCCTGTGGTAGCTCCCCAGGACGGCACGGTGGCAAGCATCAATGTAACGGCAGGCCAGGCTGTAGAATCTGGAGACGTTCTTGCGACCATGAACTAAGGACAGGGGGTAATAAAATGTCTTACGTAACAACTACGCTGGCCAATCTGTGGGACCAGACGGCCTTCCTGAATCTTACCGTAGGAAACTACGCGATGATTCTGGTGGCCTGCGTCTTCCTGTATCTGGCCATCAAGCATGATTTTGAACCTCTTCTTCTGGTTCCCATTGCCTTCGGCATGCTTCTGGTGAACATTTACCCGGATATCATGGCGGAACCTTATGTGGACGCGGCGGGAGTGGAGCACGCAGGAGGACTTCTTCACTACTTCTATGTGCTGGATGAGTGGAGTATCTTCCCTTCTCTGATCTTCATGGGAGTAGGAGCGATGACAGACTTCGGCCCGCTGATCGCCAATCCCAGCAGTTTTCTTATGGGAGCGGCGGCGCAGCTTGGTATTTATGTGGCGTATTTCCTGGCAATCTTCTTGGGATTTGACGGCAAAGCGGCTGCTGCGATCTCCATTATCGGAGGAGCGGACGGCCCGACCTCTATTTTCCTGGCGGGAAAGCTGGGCCAGACGGATATCATGGGTCCCATCGCCGTGGCGGCGTACTCCTATATGTCCCTGGTGCCCATTATCCAGCCTCCGATCATGAAGCTTCTGACCACGGACAAAGAGAGAAAGATCAAGATGGAGCAGCTTCGGCCGGTTTCCAAGCTGGAGAAGATTCTCTTCCCGATTATTATCACCATCGTAGTCTGCCTCCTTCTTCCTTCCGTAGCGCCTCTGGTAGGTATGCTGATGCTGGCACATCTTTTCCGGGCGTGCGGCGTGGTAAAACAGCTCACCGAGACGGCATCCAACGCTCTGATGTATATCGTGGTAATTCTGCTGGGTACCTCCGTAGGAGCTACCACCAGCGCGGAAGCGTTCCTGAATATGGATACCATTAAAATCGTAGTCCTGGGTCTGGTGGCCTT